>NZ_JBMDWJ010000211.1:0-16033 GCF_048595215.1 Siphonobacter sp. | reverse complement strand
TAGTCGGTGGCAACGGAGCCGCCTGGGGCCTGTTTGTGTACATGACGATTCTGAACACGGGCGTACTGGCTCTGGCCTACCAACGCAACTGGCTGTTGATGAACACGGCAGCGTTCAGTTTTACCTGGCTCATCTTCATCGCCTTTATCATCAACGGATTCGACCGGCCCGGTTACGTCTGGATCAGTCTGGTATTCGGATCTGTTTTCTTTTTACAACTCTACGCCAATCAGCTGATTTACCCCTTATTCCAGAAGGAGTACGTGAACAACCGTACCATTCTGCTGATGATTCTGAATTCCATTTTTTACTTTTTTCCGACCTACTTTATCCTTAATGAGCACCACTACCCTACGCTGACCATTACGGCATTTACCTTAGCCAACAGCCTGGTACACGGGGGAATTGCGTGGTATATGCATCAGCGAAATTTTGCTGTGCTCTCCCGTACTTCGCTGGCTTTAATGCTGGTTTTTCTAATCGTTGCCGTGCCTATTCAATTAGAAGGCGACTGGATTACGATCCTTTGGGCAGCGGGGGCGGCGGCTTTGTATTACCTGGGCGTTAATCGGTCTTCGCGGTTATTGCGGGTGTTCGGAATCGCCCTGATTTATCTGGCGGCGGGTTCCGTCTTCGTTTACTGGTACGATCCTGTGATCCAATCCCCCGACTATCTGCCCTATTTCAACCGGACCTTCCTGACTAATTTCCTGTATCTGGCGGCCCTGGTCTTCATGCTTTTTCAATCCTACCGAAGCGACCGGACGGGTCTTTTCCCCAACAGTTTACTGATTCTGCTGCTGGGAACGGCCTACTTTATTGGCTGGGCCGAATGGGAACGGTATTTCAATACCCAGGTGAATCGCTACGCTCCGCTTATTGAGAAAGTAGTGTTTCTGAGTTACTCGGCTCTGTATCTGGGGCTGGTTCACTGGAGTTTGTCCCGACGTTCGCTTGCGATCTGGAAAGCCTTTAGTCTGGGACTTTCGGGATTACTGTTTCTGTACATCGTTGCTGAGCATCCCATTCTGGAGCTGGTCAATCAGTACCTGAAAGTCCCCGCTACGCCGTTGTTCCTGCGTTTTCTGCTGTACGCTTCCCTGGCCGTGTGTACCTGGGGCCTGTACCGAATGATTCCCGAGCATACGCCCGGCTGGAAAAAGATTCGTAACGGTTTCCTGTACGTCATCCATGTCATTCCTCTATGGATTCTTAGTCAGGAATTAATGACGCATCTGATTTTGCTTGATCCCCTGCACGCCGAAGAACAACGCCTGCAAGCCACACAAGCCGGATTCAGCGTCCTTTGGGGCGTTTACTCGCTAGTACTGATTGTACTGGGCTTTACTCAAAAAGTAAAACGATACCGACTGTCCGGCATCGCTCTCTTTGGTATTGTACTCGGGAAACTGCTCATTTTTGATCTCAGTCGCGTACCCACGGGCGGGAAAATCATCATTTTCCTGAGCGTCGGGGTCTTGTTACTGGTTACGTCTTTCCTCTATCAGAAGTACAAGGATAAATTACTGGAAGACGATCAGCCCGTTCAGTAAGCTAGTCCGAAAACAAAAGATCCCGAAAGTCGTACGGCTTTCGGGATCTTTTGTTTTCGTTAGTAGTATTACGGTTTTACGGGAATATCCTGCGTTAACTGAAATTCGTCTTTCAATTGAATATCCTCCGAAGACGCTCCCACCTGTGCCGTAAATTTTCCTTTTTCGGCCACCCATTGCATCTGCTGATTGAGTAACATCAGGTCTTTGGCGTGCAGCTCGAATGTGAGCGTTTTTTCTTCACCCGCTTTCAGATGAATTCGCTCGAATTTTTTCAGCTGCTTGATCGGACCTACGACTGACGCTACCTGATCGGTCACGTACAACTGAGCGACCTCATCGCCATCACGATTGCTGGTGTTTTTCACCCGAAACGAAACCTTCACCGTTACGTCTTTCGAAGCGGGGGCTACTGCAATCGTCAGGCCGCTGTATTCAAAGGAAGAATAGCTAAGACCATACCCGAAAGGATACAGGGGTTTGGCGTCGCTTTCCACATAATCGTGTTTAACGGGCGTTTTGTAATTGTAGTAGACGGGCAGTTGACCCACCGATTTAGGGACGGAAATGGGCAGGCGACCCGCCGGGTTGTAATCGCCGAAGAGTACGTCGGCAATGGCGTTGCCCCCTTCCTGACCAGGATACCAAGCGTCGAGTACGGCGGGCACGTGAGCCGATATGTAATTCAGATTCAGCGGTCGACCCTTGATCAGTACCACTACGACGGGTTTGCCCGTTTTCAGTACCGCTTCCAGCAATTGTAACTGACGGCCCATTAAATCCAGACTGGCCCGGTCGTAACCCTCACCACTTTCCATATCGCTGATTGATACGTCGGAAGCTTTTACGTGAGCGGCTCCTGTATTCTGGTACTCCGTTTTGAAATCACGAGCACTCGATCCACCGATGACGACGACGGCCACTTCCGACTGACGAGCCGCTTCTACGGCCTCGGAAATTTGGGAAGAAGAAGTATCGCGGATGCTACATCCTTTAGCGTATCGAATCTGCGTGCTGGAACCGAGTTTATTCTGAAGACCTTTGAGCACCGTCACTACTGCTCCATCGGCTTGCGGAGCCGTATAATCGCCGAGCTGATTGTAAACGTTGTCGGCATTCGGCCCAATAACGGCAATACGCTTCAAGGACTTTTTCAGCGGTAAGAGCTGATTCTCATTTTTCAGCAGCACGATTGCCTGCTGAGCCACCCGACGGGCCAAATCAATGTGTTCGGCACTACGCACACCCGACGTTTTCTCCGGCTGAACGTAGGGATTTTCGAATAATCCCATCTCGAATTTCAGTCGCAGCACGTGGCTCACGGCGGTATCCAATACGGCTTTGCTTACTTTTCCTTCCTTCAGGGCCTGCAACAGCGATTTATCGAAGCCCGTACCGCTCAGATCGGCATCCAGCCCCGCGTTGATCGCCAAAGCCGCCGCTTCCACCCGGTTCGCTGCCATGTGGTGATTGGCTACGAGTCCCTGAATACTGTTCAGATCGGATACGGAAAACCCTTTAAAACCCCACTGCTGCCGTAAAATGGTTTTGAGTAAAAGCGGATTCGCCGTACAGGGAATCCCGTCAATGGAGTTGTAGGCCGTCATGATCGAGAGAGCACCGGCCTGTACCGCATCACGAAAGGGCGGCAGATACACCTGATGCAATTCTCGAACGCCCGGAGCAACGCTCCCGCCGTTGTGTCCACCTTCGGGTACGCCGTAGGCCGCAAAGTGTTTCAGCGTGGAAATGATGTTAGCTCCGCTTTTCAGATTGGTTCCCTGAAAACCTTTGACCATCGCCCGACCCATTTGGCCATTCAGTACAGGATCTTCACCGTAGGTTTCCTCCACGCGGGACCAGCGGGGTTCGCGGGCCAGATCCAGCACCGGACCGTATCCCACGTGAGCCCCCTGTAAACGAGCTTCCTGAGCAATGGCCGAGGCCATTTGTTGAATCAGGGCCGGATTCCAGGTACTACCCTGCCCGAGGGCCGTAGGAAATACCGTCGTTCCAATCGCCATATGACCGTGGGGACATTCTTCCGAGAGTAAAAGCGGAATGCCCAGTCGCGTATGTTCGATGACGTATTTCTGTAAAGCATTGGTCGCCTCGGCGGCCTGCTGGGGATTGAGACCCGTCGTTAGGGTTTTCTGCGTCCAAGGATCGGCCCGTAAGGTAGCCCAGAGCAAACCAATGTGCTGTTCGGCGACGGCTTTTTTGAACTGCTCGCTCACCTGTACTTCGTTGCCTTTCTTTTCGTACATGAACCAGCCCAGTGGCGTAGCCAGCTGCCCTACTTTTTCTTCGGGCGTCATGCGTTGGAGCAGGTCCTGCACCCGGCGATGCGTAGGCAGGGCGGGATTTTTATAAAGAGGCTTGGGATCAATGCTAGCCGTCAGCGAAACCAGTGCGAAACAGGCACCGGCGAGTAATAGAGGGGTACGTACCATGCGTTTCATTGCCGAATGTTACGCATAATTTGGTGAATCTGGGTTTGATCCGAAGTTAATTTGTAAAATTTTTTAATATCTGCAGTATCGGAAAGGTTCTTCTCGCTTTGGGAGGATCAACTACTCCTTCATAGCTTTTTTAATCGGGTTATAACCGCTAAAAATTTTCCCGAAAGCTTGAGTACTTTCGGGAAAAGCTAATGGATCAAAGTATGTACAGACCTGGTTAACGTGACCCGACTTGCCTTTTAAACACCGTATAAATTCTTTTCCAGAAAGGCATTCTGAAACTTCCCTTCCGGATCGTATTGCATCACCAAGTTCTTAAAATCAGGCAGTTTTTTATACAGCGACTGTAACCGCATGGGCGACATCGTAAAGAGCTTGGCCCAGTGCGGACGAGCCTGGAAAGGAGCTAGCTTTTCTTCAATAATGGGTAGTATCTTACTGACAGCAGGCCAGTCCTGCTTCCAGGTAAAGTGCAGGGCAACGCTATCCTGCTCGTAACAGGGACTCATCCAGAACGAATCGGCAGCGATGGTGCGTACTTCCGAAATCAGCAAGTGTGGCGTAATGAGATCCGCTAGCTGGAACATCGCCTGAATAGCCTGAACGCCTTTGTCGCGGGGAACGAAAAACTCCGACTGAAGTTCTTCGCCACTGCTAGGCGTAAAATTCATCTTAAAATGCGGCAGACGCTCATGCCAGGGGCCCGGTATTCCCTGTTGTTCGGTACAGTGTTCGGCGGAAATGGCTTCGATGGGATGCAGTTTTTTCGTAGCCAGGGTAGCTCCAAAAAGCGTATCCGAAATTTTCATCATCATCCCCTCTTCAACCCGTCGCTTGATCCAAACCTGATTGATATTCTGGTTTGCCCAGTTGGTGAATAAACTCACGCTGTACCCGGCGGACATGACTTCTTCAAAATGTTCCTTCAACTGAGCAAGCGGCATATTTCGGTATACATCCTGTCGAATCAAAAACGTGGGTTGTACCTGTAGCGTCAATTTCGTCACCACGCCCAACGCTCCCAGCCCTACTACGGCTCCGTAAAACGTCTCTTTGTCTTTTTCGGCCGAGAGCTGCACGGTTTCTCCCGCGGCAGTTAGCAGTTCCAGAGCTACTATTTCCGTGGAAAGATTCCCATTTTTTACACCCGATCCGTGCGTAGCCGTCGCACAGGCTCCGGCCACGGAAATGTGAGGTAAAGACGCCAAATTGTGCAAAGCGTACCCTTCTTTGTGGAGATATTCAGCCAGTTCGCCGTACCGTATTCCCGCCTCTACGGTTACCGTACGGGCTTCTTTATCGAGCGAAATTACTTTGTTCAGCTCTCTGAGTGAAACGATATGCTCCGTACTGTCCGCAATACGGTTGAAAGAATGTCGCGTACCTAAGGCCCTCAGGTGCTTCATCTCCTTGACCAGCTCCTTGAGTTGCTCAGTTGATTTTGGGTATTGAAAGTCCTGAGTACTATACTCGAAATTACGAGCCCAGTTAAATTCTTTGGTACTTAGCAACTCTTTAGCAGCATTACGGGTGTTTTTGCTTTCTTTACAACTGCTCATGGGAGGTAACAGGCTACCCGTCAGGACAACGGAAGAGAGTTTTAGGAAGGTACGTTTTTTCATAGGGTAGAGGGTTTAGTTACATCGGCCTTCAAGTAAGGAAATGGCTTTAGTAAAATCAATACTACCCCAAGGAAAAGAGGTCGCTCTTCGATAGAACGACCTCTTTTTAATAGTTAGCGAGAAGGTTTATAATAAGTCGTTGTCTTCCTCTTCGGTAATCAGTTCAGCGGCTTTCGGAGCATTCTTAGCTTTTACTTTTTCTTTATATTTCTTGACCTGCGTCTTCGCAATATCTAGTACGCGATCCGTCGCTTCTTCGAAGGTAGTACCGGTTTCCCGCACGAAAATCGAGTCGCCTGGTACATAGACCTTAATTTCCACAATTTTATTTTGAACCTTGCTCGACTCGCCTTTATCCAGCATCAGGTATACATCCGCACTCGTAATTCGATCATAGAACTGATCGAGTTTATTGAATTTGGTTTGCACGAAGTCGAGCAGTTTGCTATCTGCATCGAAATGGACTGTTTGCACTTGCAGTTTCATACGCACACTCGTTTTTAGGTTTGACCATAGTCGCTACCGTAAAAAAACCATTCTATCTATTCCTAAATTTTGGATAGAAAGTCCGTTAGCAAGGGTGAACCTAGTCAGGTCTGATCATAAAGTCAAGGATAAAGTGAAGAAAATTCCCCGCACTTTTCTATTCTCTTTTACGTTAAAAAGAGCACAGAAATCCATGAACTTGATACATAGACGCTTATTTCGCGGATACCTGCTCGTTTGGATCTGCTTATTCATTACGCCGACGGTATGGGCTCAACGAACACTTGTGCTTCGGCCCGAATCGATTCCGCAATTACCCAATCTGTATACGTTGCAGGACATTATTGACGAACGTCCTAATCAATCAGGCCTGGGTACCGTAGTGCTTCCCTCGGGTCAGACGACCCGCTTACAATTCACAGGGAATGTCTCGGCTACGTTACGTCAGTTACTGCGACAACCGCCCCGGAATGAGCGGGATTATCCCGTACGCGTGCGAGTCAAGCAATTATGGTTTGACGAAAAACCTTCCAGTCGCCTCATACGAGGCACCTTTCGGGTACAGCTGATCTTTGAGCGGGAAGTCGAGGATCGCTACATTACGCTGACCGAATGCCAGGCCGGAGCGGATTACAGTCGCTCACCCGGTATGGAGGGTAATTATGAAATTCAGCTCCGGCAAACCCTCGAACGCTGTTTTCGGGAATTTGGGAATTGGGTAAAGACCCATGAACAGAGTACTGAGAAGCTGGCCCGCCGGGTACAGATTCGTTTCAAGGAATACGTACCCAAGGGTCGTTTAGCCGATACCGTTTTCTATGATCCAGCCCGTAAGCTGACCTGGAATGATTTTCGCGGCCCCATCAGGCGGGTAAACCCACATACGGGAGCTATGATTTATACCAGCTTCGGCTACGAGGCGATGACGCACGTAGACAAAGGGACCGTATACATTGACATGACGGTCAAGGCGTTTATGCTACAGAATTCTTCCTGGACTTCAGAGCCAGCTACGAATAACTACGCCCTCGCCCACGAACAACTGCACTTCGACATCACGCATTTGATTACGGAACGTTTTAAGAAAGCTCTACTAGCTGAAGATTTGCCGCTGGAAGATTACGATAGTCGCATTCAATACATTTTTCTGGAATCGTTCCGGGAAATGAATCGCTATCAGGAGCAGTACGACGCCGAAACCCGGCACAGTATCAATCAACCCGAACAGGCCCGCTGGGCAGAAAAGGTGACGCGTGAGATTCGGGAATTGCGTCAGTAAGGTGACTAGTTGATAGTTGATAGTTGATAGTTGATAGTTGATAGTTGATAGTTGATAGTTGATAGTTGATAGTTGATAGTTTTACAAATTATATTTCTTTTCAACAAGTTAACTTATTCTTTTTCAGGCGTCCATGGGTGTCACTCATGGTTACTCACGTTGAACCCCTTCGAGGTTGATAGCCCACTAAGTCCGAAGGGGTTCAGTGTCATTGGGCTCGTATGTAATGTCAGGTACACGATTGAAACCCTGTACCCGTATACGCTTACGCTACACTCCCCCAAACCACCCGTAACACCTTCGAACGCAGACCAATGGTTTCGAAAAAGCGTAACCAGTACAGTTGTTGCGGAGACAGGTGATCCGTGGGGGATTTTACTTCAATAAAATCGTAACCGTTTTCGTCCCAGACGAATAAATCAGGAAAACCTCGGGTATGCTCGCGTACATTCGTTGCCATTTCGATCAGTAAGCGTTGTAGTAAATGAGTGGGAATCTTCTCAATAGCTGCCCGAATCAGGTTCAGCAATTCAGGAAACCAGACGACCAAGGGATTGACAATCCCGTACTTCTCCTCGAACATCCCTTCCAGAAACGTCAGCGTATCGGCCGTATTCTCTATTAATTCCAAACGTTCCATCAAAGCCGGACGGCGTTTTTCAAAAAACGTAGGTTTGTAAATATCCGAAGGTGACCGTTGCAGCGGATGATGAATGGCCGAACTGCCCGCATCGAAAATGATGTCCCAGAACAACAGACCAAAAAGTCCATCAAACAGAAAGTTTTCCGTATGGACGGCGTGTTTGCCCTGTTGGCGGAAGTGTTCGGCTACCCCCTCTTCCACGCGATACCGCCAGGTCAGATCAATGGTTACACTCTCGGATTTGAGTAACCATTCCGTCGTCGACTTTCGGGCTCTTTTCTTCTGCCCCTGGGCTGCCTGCTGATTCTGAAAATCGATGGCAAAAAATTGTTCTTCGGCATTATACGGATTGACCATTATTTCCTCCACCAGAGCCGTAGCGGCTTCCGTATCCTTCAGCTTCAGGAGTAAGCGAACCTGCCGTTCGCGGGAAGGCGGTACGTTCGTCAATCGAAAGAGCACCAGTGCTTCTTCCAGCTTTTTCTGCCGCTCCATGTATCCAGCGAGCTTCAAAATCAATCGATCAAGGGAGGGCTGGGCAATTTCGGCCAGCGGCGTATGATTTTCGTACCAGTCGAGAAACCAAATATTAATGGCCAGCGGATCGGTTTCGGCGGCTTTCATCAACTGAAAATCTTCTGCTGCCAGCGATACTTTCAGGCGATCTTCAACTTCCTGCCGAGTGGTGAAATGAGGCACAAATCGATCCTCATCAAAACGTTCAAAACGAAGATGTCCCAGATCCCGTACCACAAACTCACTCATATCAGCGTGTCGATTACCGAAAAAGAGGAACTTGAAAAGCATGGTTTGGGCTTCATAATTGACCTTAACGACGGGCTCGCTCGCTCCGATTAATACGCTTAAGTCATCGAAAGGAGCGGATTCCAGTAACCAGTCGCTGAGTTCTTCCTTCTTTAAACTGGCTTTGCCTTTGGTATCCAGCGTCAGTTGCTTGGCAAAACTGAGGACTTCCGTTTTGTTGAAAATGTCGAGTACCTCCCCCGCCCGATTCTGATGGTACACTGACAGCGGAGCCACAAACCCCTTGCGTTCCAGCTCGAGCAGGGCTTCGCCCCAGTATTCAATTTCCGGATAATTAAGCTTACGAACGCGGAAGAAAGCTACCCTTCGGTTGGTAAACCGAATAAACAGACACTGAGCATCTTCGCTGAGATGATCAAAGTCGTGCAGAAATTCCCGCTCGTCATCGGTAAGCAATTCCAGGTAAAAACGGCGAACGAATTCAATTAAATAGCGAAAGTACTCAAGGTAATATTTAGGAGGCAGTTCCAGGCGTTCGGACATAGCAAGAGCTTCGTGGCTTAGAACTAGGATAATGCTTTTTATGAAGAAAAAGTTTGATTTTCAGCCTGTGGATTGATTGGATCCAACATTACTGAAACGATCACTACCCCTGCGTTTCCTGCCGTAACTCCTCCAGACAATGCACGCACAGGCAGCTCCCGTCATACTCCATTACCGAAATGTCACGAATGTATTGCATCTCATTCGTCGTTAGAGCTACGTTCATGCAATCACATTTCAGACTGGCATTGAGTTTGCAGGTGAACAACCGTCCACAACGCGGGCAACCTTCAATGGCGTGTTTAGACATAGGGAGTTGGTAGTTTTCGGTTTACTGTTTTCAGTTTGAGGCGTTTGCGAACTTTAGTAACGCTCTGGTGAAAGCCCGCTTCCGGAACAGTAAAATTCTGCGTGTAGTTGCATACCCCTACTTATTCACTCCACTGAAAACAGTAAACCGGAAACTGTAAACTAATCCAGAATTCGCACCGGCTTCTTATCCGCATCAATGGCTACGAACGTAAACGTGCCGTGGATGGCGAGTTCGCGGCCTTCGGCGTACATGCTTTCGACAAAAATCTCTACGCTTACCCGCATACTCGTGTTTCCGACGTGTACGACATTGCCAATCAGCTCGACCAGCATTCCCGCCTGAATAGCCTGACGGAAATCAATGCGGTCGCTCGATACCGTCACCATCGGTTTTCTGGCCAGTCGTGTCGCCGTGATGAAGGCAATTTCATCCATCCACTGCATCGCCATACCCCCGTACAGCGTATCATAATGGTTGGTCGTATGCGGGAAAACAGCTTTAAATACGCGGGTCTCCGCCGCTTTGATTTTTTCTTCTAAAGACATGAGAAATACTAGTTTTCAGTCGTCAGTCTTCGGTTTTCAGTGGTAATACCTGGCTTTACTAAAGCTATCCAGGTATTACCACTGAAAACTGTAAACCGCAAACTGACAACGGTTATACCCTTATCGTCTGCTGGAGCTGCCGGGCGGCGGCTACCATGTTTCGTAAGGCCTGATCGGTTTCGGCCCAACGGCGGGTTTTCAGGCCGCAGTCGGGATTGACCCACAAGTTACGAGCCGGAATCGTACGAAGTGCTTTTTCCAGCAAATGTGCCATTTCTTCCACGCTCGGTACACGCGGCGAGTGTATGTCGTACACGCCGGGTCCGATCTCATTGGGGTACTGAAAGTCCGAGAATGCTTCCAGCAATTCCATCTGCGAACGGGAGGTTTCGATGGTAATCACGTCGGCATCCATCCGGGCGATGGCCTCCATGATGTCGTTGAATTCCGAGTAACACATGTGCGTGTGAATCTGCGTCTGGTCCGCTACCCCCGAAGCACTCAGCCGGAACGCGTCCACGGCCCAGGTCAGGTACGCCCCCCAGTCCGCCCGCCGCAGGGGCAATCCTTCGCGAATGGCGGGTTCGTCAATCTGAATGATCCGGATGCCCGCTTGTTCCAGTTCCTGTACCTCATCCCGAATCGCTAAGGCAATCTGGAAGGCCGTATCCTTACGTGGCTGATCATCCCGGACAAAGGACCATTGCATGATCGTGACCGGACCCGTCAACATTCCTTTCATGTATTTCTCGGTTTTCGATTGAGCGAAGGTCGTCCAGCGTACCGTCATGGCTTCGGGACGTTCTACGTCACCGTAGATAATCGGTGGCTTCACGCAACGACTGCCGTAACTCTGTACCCAGCCATTTTGAGTGAAGACGTAGCCCGTCAGTTGCTCACCGAAGTACTCTACCATGTCATTACGCTCGAACTCGCCGTGTACCAGCACGTCCAGTCCCACTTCCTCCTGCCAGCGAATGGATTTTTCGATTTCAGCTTCTACAAACGCTTCGTATTCAGCCTGGGTTACTTCGCCTTTCTTGTACTTCGCCCGCCATTGCCGTACCTCGTCGGTTTGGGGAAAGGAGCCAATGGTCGTCGTGGGAAAGAGCGGTAATTGCAGGCTTTCTCCCTGAATTTGTTGACGAATAGCAAAGGCACTATCCCGCTCAAAATCGTCCGATTGTACGGCCTGTACCCGCGTTTTAACGGGAGATTTGTGAATCAGCGAACTCGTCCGGCGACTTTCCAGAGCCGCCTGATTTTCCAGCAGTAATGCCTGAGCTTCTCCCTTGGCCAGACGTCCCAGCGTTACTACTTCACCGAGTTTCTGCTTGGCAAAGGCCATCCAGTTTTTAATTTCGGGCGTCAGTACCGCTTCGTTTTTCTCCGAATCCAGATCATACGGTACGTGCAGCAGGGAGCAGGACGGAGCAATCCAGACGCGATCTTTTCCCAGTACCTCCACCGCTCGCTGAATCAGGGTCAGCGATTGCGTGAAGTCATTTTTCCAGACGTTTCGTCCGTCTACTACGCCTAGCGAAAGGATTCGTTGCGAAGCGACAAAACTGGTATCGGCCAAGATGACTTCCAGTTGTTCGTTGCCGCGTACCAAATCCACGTGCAAAGCCGCTACGGGCAATTGTAGGGTCAGGGCCAGGTTGGGCTGTATGCTTTCAAAATACGTGGCCACCAGCAAGGATAGCTGAGGTACTGCCCGAGCTAGGTATTCGTAGGCCTGCTGAAAAGCGATTTGCTCATTTTCGGATAAGTCCAGCGTCAGGCAGGGCTCGTCGAGCTGTACCCAGGTCGTACCTCGGGTAGCCAGTTCGCGTAGTACGTCGGCGTACACGGGCAGCAGGCGTTCGAGCAGATCAATGCGATGGAAACCCGCTTCTTTTTCTTTGCCCAGTAACAGAAACGATACGGGGCCGAGCAACACGGGCTTCGTCAGAATACCCATTTGCTTGGCATCTTCAAAGTCGTGAATGACTTTATCGGAATACCGCTTAAACTGCTGATTTTTCAGAAACTCCGGTACGATGAAGTGGTAATTGGTATCAAACCATTTCGTCATCTCCATGGCTTTGATGTCCAGCCCATTCTGTTGAATACCCCGGGCCATGGCGAAGTAGATTTCCAGTTCGCGATTACTCTTGCCGTCAATCAGCGACTGGTATCGTTCGGGTACCGCCCCTACCATCAGGGCCGTATCCAGTACCTGATCGTAATACGAAAAGTCGTTGGAAGGAATCCACTGGATACCGGCTTCCTGTTGCGTTTGCCAGTTTTGCCGACGGACCTGCCGTCCGGCCCAGAGGAGTTCGTCTTTGGAGATTTTTCCGGCCCAGAATTGTTCGCTGGCCCATTTCAGTTCGCGTTTGCTGCCCACACGGGGGTAGCCCAGGTTGTGCGTAACCATGTTGTTTGTGTTAAAAAAGGGTTTAAAAAACGCCTCTGAAACACCCAACCCGCCAAAAAAGGTGAATTGTTACGAATGCGTAGGCATACGATCTCCGGCTCACGTTCGTCGCTGAACGTCAGAAAAAAGAATACACGTTTTCGAACCCGCTCTGAGCATCAGAACCGGGCGAAGAAACGCCTACAACATTTGTAAAATCAATGCGTGCATCAGGCCTTAGTCGTGAAGGCATGACCATTGAGAAAGTTGGCAAGTCTCCTGGCTTGTACCATGCTGGCCCCCCTTCTCATTCCTCGCGGAACAATGGGAAATTTGGGTAGCACGTGTTCCGCTGCGGCGAAACGGGTACTTACAGTAGCACGTCTGCTCGTGATTCACACACGATTCCTTTTTCATTCCTTAGGGAGCGAAGACCTCCCCACGAAACCAACCATCCGATTGACGGGCATTACAAAGAACGCCGCAAATATAGAGCATAGTTTTTTTAAATACGGAAGCAGAATCTTTTTTAGAAAAGACGTTACTCCACCTACTCATTCCTGCAGCGTATATCTTTTTAGCAAAATTTTAAGAGGTTTCGCTTAAAAACTCGTCAGGTTTAGGGAAGTTTGGCCGAATTTCTAAATTTGTTCCGTTCTTGACTAACGCTTCAGAACTTTGTTACCGCGTGGTCTTACCATTACTCATTTAAACTTCTGATTCTATCTGATGAAGACGCTGAACCAGTACAATTTCGCCGGAAAAAAGGCACTTGTCCGCGTAGATTTCAATGTCCCTTTGAATGACCGCTATGAAATTACTGACGATACCCGCATCAAAGCTACCATCCCCACGATTCAGAAAATTCTGAACGACGGTGGTTCGGTAATCCTGATGTCGCACCTGGGTCGTCCGAAAGACGGTCATACCGAAAAATATTCGCTCAAACACCTGGTTAATGCCCTGTCGCTGATTTTCAACCGTCCGGTAAAATTTGCCGATGACGCCATTGGTCAGCAGGCTGTAGATCAGGCCGCTAACTTGCAGCCCGGTGAAATCCTACTGCTGGAAAACCTTCGTTTCTACAAAGAAGAAGAAAAAGGAGACGTGGCTTTCGCCGAGAAACTGTCTCGCCTGGGTGATGTTTGGGTAAACGATGCTTTTGGTACGGCTCACCGGGCACACGCTTCAACGGCGGTAATCGGTCAGTTCTTTACTGACAAAGTAAGCGGTTACGTGATGCAGGCTGAGCTAGACAACGCTCAGCGTATTCTGGATAACGTAGAGCGTCCGTACACGGCCATCATGGGTGGAGCGAAAATCTCCGACAAAATTCTGGTGATCGAACGCCTGCTGGATAAAGTGGATACGCTGATTCTGGGTGGTGGGATGACCTACACCTTCACGAAAGCGTTGGGTGGACAAATCGGAAATTCCATCCACGAAGACGACAAAATGGAGCTGGCTCTGGAGCTGATCGAAAAAGCGAAAGAAAAAGGAGTCAATCTACTGATGCCGCTGGATACGGTGATTGCCGATAAGTTTTCCAACGACGCCACCAAAACGACGGTTCCTTCGGGTCAGATTCCCGAGGGCTGGGAAGGTCTGGACATTGGACACCAGTCGATCGTAGTATTCAAAGAAGCCATCCTGAATTCGAAAACGATTCTCTGGAATGGTCCGATGGGTGTATTCGAATTCCCGAATTTTGCTGTAGGTACCAACGCCATTGCGGAGTACGTAGTGACGGCAACGGAAGAAAACGGAGCCTTCTCACTCATCGGTGGTGGTGATTCCGCCTCTGCGGTAAACAATGCCGGTTACGGTGACCGCGTAAGCTACGTATCGACGGGTGGTGGAGCCCTGCTCGAATACATGGAAGGTAAAACGCTTCCCGGGGTAGCGGCTCTGGATTAATTTCCTGACAAAATGCCCAAACGATAAAGAGCCGACCCTACAGGATCGGCTCTTTATCGTTTATTCTTTCCTTACTCCGCCAGTTTAAATTTTTTGGCGAGAGCAAACACTTCTTTGAATGATTTCGTAGTCAGCTGTGCGTCTTCGAGGGCGTTGTGAAATTCGGCGTCTTCCCGTTCCAATCCAAAATAACCCGCAATGGCTTTCAGACTCAGTGACTTAGGTACGGGCTTGCCATTGGCTTTCAGTACTTCAAAAGTGAAATAGCCGAGCGTATGTAAATCCAGCAGTTTATTGGAATACGGCCATTTGATTTTCTCTTCCCGATAGGCGTACCGCAGGAAATTAATATCGTTGATGACGGATTGTCCGCTAATGATAACATCCCGCAGGTACTGGGAATTATCCAGCGTCTGGGTACGGCCCCGCAGGCGACCGAGCTTTTCCAGTATCCACTCTTCAAATTGTGGGATGACGTCGTAAATCATGGGAGCGTCGTCGAGATCGCTCAGACTAAGACCGTGAATTTTGGCTGAATATTCCGAGAAAGCTTCTTCATTTTCCGGATAGACATTCGACAGATACGTTCCCAGCTCATTCCAGTCATCATCGCACAAAACGGCTCCAATTTGTATGATTTCATTCCAGCCGGGTTCACCGCCAGTCATTTCCAGGTCTAAAACAAGATAAGGCATCGGTTCAAGTTGAGTAGAATTCAAAGATAAGGCAATAGCCCTATTATTCACCGGATTTCGATTCAGGAATCCAGAAAGCAGTCATTCTGGAAATTTTGTTCAAATGATTGCGTAGATTATTAGAATAGTACAAAAATATTCAAAACTCTTCAGGCAGTTTGTGCGTTAATTTTATAGAAGCCATTAAAGTACGACCGTTTGGTCACAGCCCGAAAAGTACCATGATCTATAAAACACTCATCAACCCCAAGAAACGAATCATTGAGCTTGAAAAAGCACTATTAGAAGAAATTGAGCTCAAAAAGACTACTTTTTTATACGCATTCCGGATTTTACTCGGAGCAGCCATTGCCTGGATGTTACTCGATTTACTGCACATCGAGAAAAAAGAATGGGCTCTCATTTCGGTAGCCATCGTCTCCGAGCCTGATTTTGGCGATTTACGTCGTAATACGATTTCCAGGATTATTAATACTATTAGCGGTTGTCTGATTGGTATTGTTTTTATCGTCCTGACGGGCGTTAATATCTTCTCGCTTTTCCTGGCTATTGCCGTCGCGATTTTTATAGGTACCCTCATCAAACGGTATCCTTCCAGCTGGAAACTAGCTCCTGCTACGGTGATTGCGGTGATGACACCCGCGATTTTTCAGCAAGCCTCCTGGCAGGATGCTCTTGAAATTGCCCTTCTCCGTACCTCAGAAGTAACCCTGGGCTGTATTGTCGCCTTTCTGGTCGGCTGGTTTTTCTCCGTGGTAAAGCGGAAGTTTAATTTCTAGGTTTCGGTTCCAGGGGTTGAAACTCCTGGT
>NZ_JBMDWJ010000210.1:0-4039 GCF_048595215.1 Siphonobacter sp. | reverse complement strand
CAAACTAAACGAACAGCCCGGAAGTCCCTCGACGGGCGGCGTTTTGGTTTTTGGTTTACGGTTTTCAGTTTATGGTTTACGGTGACTGACGCATGCAACTTTTCTCGCGTCAGCCACCGTAAACCGTAAACTGAAAACCGTAAACTAAAAAGAAATGTCGATAACCGAAGTAGCCATAAAACGACCTCTGCTGGTGACTACCATTTTTACGGTACTCATCCTCTTTGGGGTCATCAGTTACCAGCAGTTGTCCTACAATTTGCTGCCTAAATTCGAGGCGAACGTCATCAGCGTTGCTACCGTGTATCGGGGGGCTGCCGCCGATGAAGTGGAAACCAACGTGACCAAGCGGATCGAAGACGCCCTTTCATCACTCGAAGGACTCGATCGGATCAAATCTACTTCGCAGGAAGGGGTTTCCTCAGTAGTCCTTCAATTGAAAAACGGAGCCGATGTAAACCTGGCTCAACAGGATGCTCAGCGGAAAATCAACCAGATTCTCTCGCTGTTGCCCGAAGACGTAGACGATCCAGTCATCAATAAATTCTCTACGGACGAATTGCCCGTCCTGCGGATGGGGGTTACGGCTAAGTTGTCGCCCACGCAATTGTTTGACCTGCTGGACGAGAAACTCAAGCCTCAGCTTTCTAACGTAGCCGGGGTAGGGCAGATTAACCTAATTGGTGGTGCCGAACGGGAAATTCAGGTGAACGTAGACCCTGTGAAATTACAGGCGTACGGCATTTCCATTGGCCAGGTCTCGCAGGCCGTTTACAATGCCAACGCCAGTTATCCGGCGGGTCAGATTGAAACGCAGCAGTCGCAGTATTCCATTCACTTTGATGCCACGGTACAGTCGGTGGAAAAAATGCGTAACCTTATCATTGCCCGCCGTCTCGCCAGCGGTAGTACGCCCGGCGGTGGTGATGTGTTGTTACGGGATGTTGCCGAAGTGGTGGACGGAACGGCCAAAGAAACGGCCATCAACCACATCAACGGTATTCCGTCCATCGGGGTGCAGGTACTCAAACAGAGTGATGCCAACGCCGTAGAAGTCAGTGAACTCGTACGCGAGCGAATCGGGGTACTGGAAAAACAGTACGCTTCCATTGGCTTGAAATTCAATATCGCAGCGGATCAGTCGGTGTATACGCTGGCTTCGGCCGAGGCCGTAGTGGACGATTTATTCCTGGCCGTGGCGATTGTATCGGTCGTAATGTTGCTGTTCCTGCATAGCTTCCGGTCGTCGTTATTCGTACTGGTGGCTCTGCCTTCGTCCATTGTACCGACGTTTATGCTGATGTATCTATCAGGATTCTCGCTGAACCTGATGACGCTGATGGCACTCTCGCTGGTGGTGGGTATCCTCGTCGATGACTCCATTGTAATTCTGGAGAACATCACCCGGCACATGGAAATGGGTAAAGACCGACGACAGGCCGCTATCGACGGACGGAGCGAAATCGGGTTTACCGCCCTTGCCATTACCCTCGTGGACGTCGTGGTATTCGTCCCGCTGGCCTTAACGGGAGGTTTGATCGGTAACATCCTCCGCGAATTCTCACTAGTCGTAGTATTCTCTACATTGATGAGTTTGGTGGTATCCTTTACCATTACGCCGTTGCTGGTATCGCGTTTCGGCAAGCTGGAGCACCTGAAAGAAAATACGCTCTGGGGTAAAATCAACCTCGGTTTTGAACGCTTCATCGACCGGATCATTGCCTATTACGGTGGTGTACTGCAAAAGGCCCTGGGTCACAAACGCTGGGTGTTTATCATCGTCATTCTGTTGTTTGTCGGTTCGATTGCACTGGTACCGGCGGGCTTTATTGGAGCGGCCTTCATGCCCCAATCCGATCAGGGTGAAATTGCCGTACAGCTGGAATTAGCCCCAACCGCTTCCATTTACCAGACAAACGAAGCCGTACAGAAAGCCGAACAGATTCTGTTGAAACACCCCGGCGTAACGAATGTCTTTTCGAACGTAGGGTATACGAGTAACGCCCTTTCTTCCA
The DNA here is from genome assembly GCF_048595215.1 of Siphonobacter sp. Taxonomy (NCBI): domain Bacteria; kingdom Pseudomonadati; phylum Bacteroidota; class Cytophagia; order Cytophagales; family Cytophagaceae; genus Siphonobacter; species Siphonobacter sp. Next base: position 2,024 of record NZ_JBMDWJ010000210.1, on the reverse strand, counting down.
CGTCGAACAGTAACCTGGCGGACATTAACGTCAAGCTGGTCGATAAGAAAGAGCGGAAGTACTCGACGGATGAGTTTGGGGTCGAAATCAAGAAAGAAATCGGTAAGGTTCCGGGGGTAAAAGTAACCGTAAGCCCCGTAGGTATTGTTGGTTCTTCCGAAGCTCCTATTCAGATTGCCGTGAAGGGTACGGACATGCCCTCCATCCGGAAAGCGGCCGCTCAGGTACTGGATATTGTAAAATCCACGCCCGGTACGCAGGATGTGAAGTACTCCGTGAAAGATCCAAAACCGGAAGTATCGATCAAACTAAATCGGGAGCGAATGGCCCAACTGGGTATCAATGCTTCGGACGTAGGAATGGCCCTGCAAACGGCTTTCCGGGGCGATGACCGTGCCAAGTTCAAACAGAACGGGAACGAGTACGACATTCTGGTCAATCTCGACCGATTCAATCGCAGTAGTGCCGATGACGTAGGAAATCTGCTGTTCGTCAACAACCAGGGACGTACCTTCCAGTTGTCGCAATTTGCTCAGGTAGACGAACGGATCGGGGAAAGCGTACTGGAGCGGAACGACCGTCTGTCTTCGATTACCATCAACTCGCAGGTCGTCGGACGTCCGGTGGGTACGGTAGGGGCCGACATTCAGGCGAAAATGGCCAATGTCAAACTAGGTGAAGGAATCTCGGTTCAGTACCTCGGTCAGCTGCAACAGCAATCCGACGCCTTCGGTAGTCTGGGACTGGCTCTGATCATGGCTATTCTGCTGGTGTACTTCATCATGGTGGCCCTGTACGAAAGCGTCGTGTATCCCGTCGTGGTACTGTTCTCGATTCCCGTTGCTCTGATTGGTGCCTTGCTGGCTCTGGCTCTGACGATGGAAAGCTTAACGGTATTCTCGATTGTAGGTATGATTATGTTGCTGGGTTTGGTTGCGAAAAACGCCATCCTGATCGTAGACTTTACCAATCACCTGAAAGCCGAAGGTAAAGAAGTCGTTGCGGCTCTGGTGGAAGCGGGTAAGGAACGTCTTCGTCCGATTTTGATGACTACCCTGGCCATGATCTTCGGTATGTTGCCGATTGCACTGGCCAGTGGGGCAGGGGCCGAAACCAAAAATGGTATGGCTTGGGTCATCATTGGTGGTCTGACGAGTTCGCTGGTACTGACGCTCTTCGTCGTACCTTCCGTATACCTGGTGGTAGACCGAATTATCGCTCGTTTCCAGAAAAAAGAGCCTCATCCGCAGAAGCCCGAAGAGCTTGCCGTCTCACGGGCTATGAACGAGTAATGATCTGATTAACAATAGGTAACGGCTTTCCGGAATACATTCGGGAAGCCGTTTTTTTTGCTCCAAAATTCTGGGGAAGCGGCTACTCGAAGGTGATGCTGGCCTTCCCCTCCGCAGATTGGTATATGGTTTTCGTATATACCTACCGTATAACCAACCCAAACGTATTTTATTATGGCAAGTCTTGCTAGTCTTTTTCAAATGGACAAGGCCGAGGGCCTTTCAGAACTATTCGTTGCTCAATTGAAAGATATTTATTGGGCCGAAAATAAATTAACGACGGCTCTTACCGAGATGGAAACCGCCGCTACGACGGATGAACTCAAAGGAGGTCTACGTACGCACCTGGCCGAAACGGAAGGACAGATTCAACGTTTGAATCAGGTATTCTCTTCTCTGGGTTTGGAAGCCGAAGGTGTAAAATGTCAGGCGATGGCCGGTCTGGTAGATGAAGGCGAAGACATCGTTGCTGAAACGCAAAGCGGTACCCTGACGCGTGACGCTGGTATTATTGCCGCCTGTCAGAAAGTAGAGCACTACGAAATTGCCAGCTATGGAACATTGGTAGCTTGGGCAAAAATTCTGGGTTACGAAGAAGCCGCTCGTCTGCTCCACGCTAACCTGCAGGAAGAAGAAGCCACCGATCATAAGCTGACGATGTTGGCTGAATCGTTCGTGAACGCAACAGCTACCGCTGAGTAATAGAAATTGAGATTGAAAGGTAGATGTCCT
>NZ_JBMDWJ010000209.1:0-9729 GCF_048595215.1 Siphonobacter sp. | reverse complement strand
GATTCCCCTCAATATTGATTCCAAAATCGGCCCGGATGTAATCGGGAATTCGATTCTGGTTGCGGTCGGCGTAATACGGTCGCACCACCCCTTCCATCATGTACTTGCCCACGGGCGGCGTATAGGGTCGACCCGTACTGTAGGTAAAATTGAAGGAAAAGCTCAATCGGCGATTGACTTTATAATTACTGATCAGGCTGAAGTCGTGCGGTTTGTCGTAGTTAGCCGGATAGAATTTGCCCCGGTTCGGTGCATCGGGCAAGGAAGGATCGCTGGCCCGTAGCAAGGTCCGCGAGTAGGTATAACTCGCCCAGCCATTGAGTTTGCCACGTAATTTCTTCAACAGTACCTCGACCCCGTACGCCTGACCAATCGTCGAAATCACCGCCGTTTCGATTTGCTTATTCAGAATCAGCGAATCGCCACTTTTGTAATCCAGTACATTTTTGAGGTCTTTGTAATAGCCCTCCACGGACAACTCAATCACGCCCGCCCGCAGGTTTTTGTATACCCCCAGCGAATACTGCGTGCCCTGTTGGGGCTTGAGGTACGGATCACTCAACTTCCAGACATCCGTCGGTGAAATGGCCGCCGTATTCGATAACATTTGAATGTACTGCCGCGTCGTATTAAAGCCCGCTTTGACCGACAAGGTCGGCGTAGGCATGTACCGCAGCGAGAACCGGTACTCGGGTCCCATGTAATGCTGAATGATCGCTCCCGAGCCGTAGGACCGAAAGCCCGTGATGTATTGCTTGTCGAAGGGCAGGTTTTCGGCGTACTGGGCTACCTGCTTCGGACCGAGGTACTGAAACATGGATACGCGGAGGCCTCCCGTAATGGCCAGCTTCGGAGTAATGTCGTACCGCTCGGAAAAATACAGAGCCGTTTCCAGTCCCTGTTCGGACTGAACCTCCTCGGGCTTCACCAGCGAAGCCTCGCCTTTCGGGAAAAACGATCCCGGATAGACTTTGTACAAAATGCTACTGATCCCCATATCCATCGTATGACGGGTATTGGGAATGTAACTCAGATCCGCCTTGACGTTATACTGACGAATACCGAATTTGAGCTGGTAGGCGTTTTCGGGGAATTGATCCCCCTGAATATCGTAGCGATAGCGACTGTAAGAAGCCGTGAACGTTCCGAACAGCTTGGGGTGGAAAATCCGTTTCCACTTTAGAGCAGCCAACTGACTCTGGTAACGATACACCGTATCACTGTTGAATTTGAACTGATCGTTGCTGAGGTAGCCCGTCAGAGTCAGACTATTACGCTGATTAATTTCGTGATTGACCTGTACGTTAACGTCGTAGAAAGAGGCCCGACTCCGATTGTACCGTACGTCGGATACCTGTTGGAGCAACCAGTTGGAATACGACGAACGACCGCTCACCATAATTGAGGTTCGTTCCTTGATGATGGGCCCTTCGAGTGTTAACCGGCCCGTCAGCAGACCAATGCCTCCGGAACCAGCGAATTTCTTTTTATTGCCCTCCCGGGTCGTAATGTCCAGTACCGACGACAGACGACCTCCCAGGCGAGCGGGCATATCGCTCTTGTACAGTTCGATTTCCTTGAGAATATCAGGATTGAAGGCCGAGAAAAAGCCAAACAAGTGCGAAGGATTATACACCGTAGCATCATTGAACAAGATCAGGTTCTGATCCGTGGACCCGCCGCGTACGTTCAGACCCGTACTGCTTTCCCCCACTGATTTTACTCCCGGTAGCGTCAGTACTACCCGTAGAGCATCGGTTTCGCCGAAGGCCGTCGGTACCTGCTTCATGGTGGTAATGGTCAGTTTGGATACGCCCATCTGATTACTGGATACGGTGGCATCCAGATCAGACTTGACCTGAATTTCCTTCAAAGCCACGATGTTCTCGATGAGTTCGATGTTCAGCTTACCGTTCGAATACAGGACAATCTGTCGGTGCCCTTCCCGCATCCCTACACTTCGAACTTTCAAGGTATGCCGTCCCCGGGGTAAAGTCAGCGTATAGTAACCCAGAGCATCCGTGGCGACGCCAATGGACGGCTTTTCGATGAATACGGCCGCTCCGACTACGGGTTCGCCCGTTACGATGTTTCGAACGTAACCGCTCACGGTCGCGACACCTTCCCGAATGCGATAGGTTTTCACGCCAATATCGTAGACCTTATTTTCGGCCGTTGAGAGCAGACGAGCGGTGATTTCGCGGTCGTGAAAGCTGTAGGAAATGCTAGTATCTACGTCCTGATCTACCTCGAATACACCGATGGGCAGGGAGGTAATGATGGGTCGCTCTTTGGTAATGAAAACGTGATGCCGGGCGTCGATGGCGAATTTCAGGTCGGTTTCCCGGAGTACTTCCGTTAGAAAGTTCGTCAAGGGCTGGTTACGTACCTGAGCCGTAATTCGCACGCTATCCGTGTCGGCTTTGGTATAGTAAAAATAATAGTTCGAAGAAGCTTCCAGCGTTCGTACCAATTCGTCGAATTTCAAATCGGTACAACTGCCGTTAACGACCCGTCCGTCAAACGTTAATTGTCCGAACGAACGCGATTGAAACACCAGTAAAAGAAAGATGCAGAATAAAAGTGCTCTCATTTGATCTGATCGTAATAAGCGACTACGTTGCGAATAGCGTTCTCCCGGTCCTCTCTAAAATTCAGGGTACGGGCGTATTTTCGAAGCTCTTTTTTACGATCGCTCAAGGCCGTTAAAACCGATTTTTTGCTATTTACCGGAATGTACTGATCGCCTTTTAAGAGGAAGTAATAATCGTGAGGAGTATAAATAATCAAAACGCGTTGCTGTGACAAATCTTCCGTTCGATCTTTCGTTCGTTTACAAAAAATTTTCGTTTTTCCGTCGTACAGCCGTTCATAAAAACCGGGTTTTAATCCCTGCCGAATGCGTACAAAGGCATGCGTTCCAATGGTTACATTTTCGAGTAAACTCTGGTCAAGAATAATGCGATGTAAGCCGTCATGATTTCGCAGAATGAATAAATCCCGGTTAAGATCATACAGTAGCGGCAAGTCATCATAGCGAATGCCTTCGTACGACAGAGACGCTGACAACCAATCCATTGACTCAAAAAACTGATGACCTTGGGGGCGGAACTCCTGGATAGTGTATTCTTTACCATTGTAATAACTAGCCGAAGTACGGGTGGCTTTCTGGTAAAGTTGTTGGGCATAGGCCGAAGCTGGAGGCGTACTAGCCTGACTGTACCCATCGGTCAGATGGCCCGTCAGAAAGCATAGAAAAACCATCCAGTAGACCTGAGGCATATTCGTTTTATACTAAGGTTTAGAAGCTGTATTTTCGCCAGTTCACTGGCTTTTGAATGTTCGAATGTAAGTAATTTTACGAGAAGCTGTACACCTGCTTCTTTGATTAGCGATACAAAAGCTCTTTCCTGCGACGCTTTATCACACGTTTTGTAATCGAATTACTGTACGATAAAAAACACGTAATTGGCCCATTGATATTTGTTAAAAATCTTTTCGTGAATCGTCTGCTAACTCGATACGTTCTAGTTCTTTAACTTGCTTTTGCATGCTCTAAGGCTTGTCCTTACAACTGATACTCACCGCAGTGTTCTTCTTCCTAGGTTATTTCTCCGTTTTAGACCAACTGTCAGGATGATTTGCCCTTGATCACCAGCTATCATCACCTATAAAAAGTGAATTAGGTGCCCCCATGGTTGTGGGTGACGCTATGCCAAACACCAACAACGGTACTAACAATATAGGTATCAAAAACAGCGGTACTACCCGCTATTGGAGGTCTGGAACACGAACGAAATGGGGCCTATCGTTTAGCGTATATTCTGATCCGTGAAAAGATAAATTCTGCGTAGGATCAAGTTAATTCGTCTTATGAAACCCAGTTGAAAGATACTTTTCACCTAGTCATGAAAAGCTTCCCGCCGATGTCTAGTACTGAGCTAAACGAAAAGGCTTGCAGGAACTGACATTCTAGCAAGCCCTTAACCCCATTGTTTTTAGTATTTGGAGTACTCGCCTGATTACCCTCTACTTGTCAGTTATACTTCTCCACCATCTTCCGCATAAACTCCAGACTGCCCTTCGCCAGTTCTTCTGCTCCGTACCGGGACGGTCGCCAGAGCGACGTAGCCGAAGCCATGCCTTCGACCTGGGAGGAAAAGTTTTCCAACACCAGCGGGCCGCTGTAGTTGATTTCCGATAAAGCTCGGAACAGATCGTCCCAATGTACGTTGCCTTCGCCCAGCATCCCCCGGTCACTTTCCGTCATGTGTACGTGCCGCAAGTGGTTACCCGCCTGAACTACAGGTTCGTAGAAATTACGCTCTTCAATATTCATGTGAAAGGTGTCCAGGTGCAGGGCCAGATTGGGATGGTTTACTTTCGCAAGCATCGTTAACACTTCCCCGGCAGATGTGCAAACGTAGCTTTCGTACCGATTGATGGGTTCAATGGCTACGGTTATCCCTAATTGAGCGGCGTAATCGGCTACGTCGGCCCATACTTCGCATACGGTTTGTTCCTCGGCTTCGGTACGGGGCTGTCCGGTGAATACGCCGATAGCCGCGTGCAAAACGCCCACCAGTTGGGTTGCTCCTACCCCGGCTGTTTTCTCAAGAGCCGTTTTGATTAGTTGTGTCGCTTCTTTGGGGTGAAAGGGAATGTGGTACGGCTTCGACAAATTCAGGCCGCACACGACTCCAATCCCCGCCTGACGAAGCTGGGACTTCACCGTTGGGGGATCAAACTCCATACTAGTCGGCAAGAGGATTTCCAGCAGATCAAAACCAGCATTAGCCGTTTGGGTAATGGCGTATTTTCCGGATTCAGCCGTCCAGACGGGATGTACCCAGGACAGCAGCGAAGCTCCCAATTGAGATTGTATCATGTCGCGATTGATTCGTAAATAGGCGGCAAGATACAGGAAGTCGTCCACAGATATACTCCTGCCAAAACTCCAATCCTTATTTTCACGTTTTAGTTATGATAGTATTATTTAGATTAAAAGTTTAACATTACTCACCTTAAAAGCTTGAAATCAACACCATCTTCCCGAATTTGCACGCTTATTCGATTTCTCCATCTTTCTAATCTATTTTATTCCATGAGCGTATCTACTTGGCGACGCCTGCTAGTGCTGGGGCTGTTGTGGTTGCCTACCCTAGTTTGGGCTCAGAATCTCGACAATCCGCTGAAGGGTCAGCGGGTACTGGTTTTCTCTAAAACGGTGAAGTTTCGGCATAGCTCCATTCCTCAGGGCATTCGTTGCGTAGAGGCTTTGGGCCGTAAGCACGGCTTCACGGTGGATGCTACCGAAAACTCCACCGCTTTCACCGAAGACAATCTGAAAAAATATAAAGTCGTCGTCTTCCTGAGTACAACGGGCGATGTGCTCAACGACAGCCAGCAGGCTGCTTTCGAGCGGTACATTCAGGCGGGTGGTGGCTACGTGGGTATCCACGCGGCAGCCGATACGGAATACGACTGGCCCTGGTACGGGAAAATGGTCGGTGGCTGGTTTCTCTCCCACCCCGGCAATCCGAACGTGCGGACGGGCGACATGACCGTTCGCGATAAAAATCATCCGGCCACGGCGGAATTACCGACGACGTTTAAACGGACGGATGAATTCTACGATTACAAAAACGTGAATCCCGACATCAAGGTGCTGATTACGGTAGACGAAAAATCGTACGGAGATGCGAAGATGAATGCCGGGGAGAATCACCCGATGGCCTGGTACCACGAATACGACGGAGGCCGAATTTTCTACACGGCTTACGGCCATACGGACGAAACATTCATGGAGCCCTTGTTCTTGCAACACCTTTGGGGCGGCTTACGCTGGGCCGGAGCTGGGATGCCCGTCGATTACAAAAAAGCGAAAACGCAGCGGGCTCCCGAAGAAAACCGCTTCTCACGCGAGGTACTCGATGAAAAGTTGTACGAACCCACCGAGCTGGCGGTACGCGACGGCAAAGTATTCTTCACGCATCGCCGGGGCGAGATTCGTTACTACAACCCCAAGAATTCACCCAAGGTAAAAACGCTCGATACGGTCAGCGTTTTCTCGACTTTTGAATACGGTTTGATGGGCCTGAATCTGGACCCGAAGTTCGAAGAAAATCACTGGATGTATCTATACTATTCGCCCTCGGCCAGCCATTACGGAGCCGATACGGCGAACCGACTGGTACGGGTGAAATTCAACCCCACGCAGGAAACGATTGACTGGAAAACCGAACAGGTGCTGCTTCGTGTGCCCGTGAAACGTTCGGGCTGCTGCCACACGGGTGGTTCGATTGAATTCGATAAAGTCGGTAACCTCTATCTTTCAACGGGTGATGATACCAACCCTTTCGATTCCGATGGATTTAGTCCCAGTGACGAACGCCCCGACCGCCGGGGCTGGGATGCCCGGGCAACCTCTTCCAATACGAATGACTACCGCGGAAAAATTCTGCGTATTAAGCCGAACGATGATGGTACCGCGGGGTACAGCATTCCCGCCGGTAACTTGTTTAAACCCGGCACTGACAAAGCCTTACCCGAAATTTACGTCATGGGTAACCGGAACCCATACCGGATTTCAGTAGACAAACACACGGGTTATTTGTACTGGGGCGAAGTAGGCCCCGACGCGGCGAACAACATTGAAGGTCGCGGTCCACGGGGGCACGACGAGGTAAACCAGGCTCGGCAAGCCGGATACTTTGGCTGGCCGCTGTTTGTGGCGGACAACCGGGCGTACAACCGTTATAATTTCGAAAAGAAGCAATCAGGAGAGAAGTACGATCCGGCTAAGCCCATTAACGATTCGCCGCACAACACGGGCCTGAAGGAATTACCACCTGCTCAAAAACCCATTATCTATTATCCGTACGCCGATTCACCAGAGTTTGGCGAAATCGTGGGCAAAGGCGGTCGTAACGCGATGGCTGGCCCGGTTTTCTACGCGGAAGATTACGACGCCAATTCTAAAGTACGATTCCCGGACTTTTATCAGGGAAAATTCTTTGCCTACGACTGGGTTCGGGATTACATCAACGTTGTAACTCTGAAGCCCAATGGTGATCTCCAGAGCATGGAACGTTTCCTGCCGGACTGGAAATTCTCGCACCCGATTGACATGCAATTCGACCGGGATGGTTCCTTGTACATGCTGGAATACGGCCCGAACTGGTTTGCCCAGAACGATGACGCCCGCCTGACGCGGATTACCTACAACGCGGGTAATCGTCCGCCCGTAGCCATGGCCAGTGCCAGCAAAACGGCCGGAGCCGCTCCGCTACAGGTAACGCTCTCCAGCAAAGGTTCCATGGATTACGACGGCGATGCGTTGCGATACGAGTGGACCGTAAACGGTAAAAAATTCACTACGCCAACCGCCTCGTATACGTTCGCGAAGCCGGGCATCTACAAGCCCGTCTTGAAAGTAACGGACGCGGCCGGAAAGGTCAGCCAGAAAACACTGGAAATTCAGGTTGGTAATGAATTGCCGAAAGTAGAAGTAGCCGTGAAAGGCAACCAGACGTTCTACTTCGACCAGCAGCCTGTAGCTTACGAAGTGAAAGTATCCGATAAGGAAGATGGCTCGCTGGCCAACAAAAAAATCGCAGCAGAAGATGTAAACGTAGACATCAATTTCCTGGAAGGGTACGACAAAACCGTCATTGCCCAGGGTCACCAGATGAATACGAGCTTCTCGACGGGCAAACGCCTCATGGAGCTTTCGGACTGTAAAGCCTGCCACGCCATTGACAAGAAATCCATTGGCCCCGCGTACCGCGATGTAGCGAAGAAGTACAAAGGCAAGAATGCCGAAGCGAAACTGGTGGCAAAAGTAATTAACGGTGGTGCGGGCGTATGGGGCGAACAACCCATGAGTGCTCACCCCCAGCTTTCGAAAGCCGACGTTAGTGAAATGGTGAAGTACATCCTCAGTTTGACGGACGACAAGAAGAAGAGTCAGCCGTTGAAAGGTAACTACACGCCGGAGGACAATGGCAAGAATGGTACGTACATTTTTGCCGCCAGCTATACGGATAAAGGCAATGGTAGCATTGCTCCGCAAACCGCCCAACAGGCCGTAACGCTACGGAGTGCAAAAGTACCCGCTCTAAGCAATGATGTATCCAAGTACATTCAAACGTCGAAGTCCAAAGAACTGAAGAAAGATCTGGCCGTGGCGACAACGAGTGGTAGCTATCTGGGATTCAAGAAAATCGATTTGTCGGAGATTACGTCTGTGGTCTTTAACGCCTATACCGCACCCGGCAAAGCCAGCGGCGGTCAGGTCGAAATTCGCCTGGGCTCCCCCACCGGAAAGCTGATTGGTCAGACGAGCATTCGGGAGACCGGTCAAATTCAGGCTCCGCTCACGGGCGTGCCCACTACTGGATTGACGGACGTCTATTTTGTATTCCTCAATCCCGATGCCAAAGATGATCAGGACCTGTTTGCTCTGGACACCATCGAGTTTCAGAAAAAACGGACCGAACACTCATCAATGGGTAAATAAGGTACCATTCCATTGATTTAAATCCGGGCGAAGCATTCGTCCGGATTTTTTTATTTCAAACCGTTTACTAATAAACCAAAGCAGTGACTGACTGATTTACAACCTATTATCTTTCACAACCTTTCTACTCCATCCATTCTGTTTCAGCAAGGGTTTTGGTTTGGAATCGTTTTTTAAGTGTTTTTCCTCATAAATCCAACTCGCTTATGAAACGTTTCTCTCTCATAGCCCTTCTTTTGTTCACGGTAGTTTCTTTCGCAGAAGCTCAATCGTATCGACGGTATTCTCCGTATGATCGAGATTATTCCTCCTACGACCGCCGGTCTTCCGATCGTCGGTACTCTTCAGATGACCGCCGGTATTCGTCTTATGATCGTCGGTACTCCTCATATGACCGTCGTCCCCGGTATGATCGCTATTCGTACTCCCGTTCCCGGTATAAAAAAGAAGATTATCGGGGTCGCAGTTATCTGGGCGTTAAAGCCAGCGGTAATCACTCCTTACTGATCAACAAAACGCTTCCGGTGGAATTGGGGCTGGCTCCCGAATACGATGGCGGGCTGGTCTTTAATTTCTCGCTGGGGAACGTACTTTCCTTACAGCCAGAGATTCTGTACAGTCGAAACTCACTGGTTACCTACAGCCGGGGTGGCGATTTAAAAACGACTACTTCCAGTATTGATGTGCCGGTATTGTTCCGGTTCTCGTTCGGCAATAAAACGCAATTTTTCATCAATGCCGGTGCAGCAGCCCGTTACGCCTTGGAAACGAAAGAACGCTTTGCCGGAGGAATGGAACAAACCACTGATTACGAAGGCCAGGATTTTGATCAACGCACGACTTATGGAGCTGCAGGAGGTATGGGTATTGCCCTGAATAGTTACGGAGGGCAGTTTTTCATCGAAGCTCGCGGCTACTATCCCATGGGTAGTTTCCGGGACGGCTGGCTGGAAGGGAGCGAAAACCGTCGCCTGAACGTAGGACTTTCGCTGGGGTATCTGGCACGGTTCGGTCGGTAGACTCATCCCGAAACGAAACAAGAATAAAATCAAAAAGCCTGATAACTTGCGTTATCAGGCTTTTTGCGGTCCGGACGGGGCTCGAACCCGCGACCCCCTGCGTGACAGGCAGGTATTCTAACCAACTGAACTACCGGACCATTCTCTTTGTTCTGACGACTTATCCGTCGAACTGGGTTGCAAATATAA
>NZ_JBMDWJ010000208.1:0-2580 GCF_048595215.1 Siphonobacter sp. | reverse complement strand
GTTGCAAATATATTTGCAACCATTCGGTTTCGCAAAATTTATGGATTAAAATAACTCAATTGGAAGGATCAAGTTGAAGGATCCTTATCAAAGACAATAGCTACAAAACTTATGATGACTAAAACCTTTAAGTAGCGAGTGCCAGGTTTCTGCTAAATAGGCTATTTCTTCTAACCGCTTTTTGATTCTTTCTCTTACGCTAATATCAATCAGTTTCAAGCTTTATTGATGTAAAAGCTACTATTGAAACATTTCTGCCTATATTTAATGACTCTTAAGTCATTTATTTTAACTACAACTTTTATGCTACAGACGGAAGTTTTAATCGTTGGGGCAGGCCCTACTGGCCTAACACTCGCTTTATGGCTCACTAAGCAGGGTATCAAGGTTAGGATTATTGATAAAAGTAACGGTCCGGGGGAAACTTCGCGAGCGATGGCTATTCAGGCTCGCACGTTGGAATTGTACCGTCAACTCGATATGACCGATGCCATTATAAAGGCTGGCTATAGGATCCCAGTCATGAATATGTGGGCGGGTGGCAAACGTCAGGCTCAGATCAAAATGCTCGATGTGGGCGGAGCTATTTCGCCCTACCCTTTTATACTTATTTACCCTCAGGATCGCCATGAGCAGTTCTTAATCGAACGTCTGCAAACCCTTGGAGTGGAAGTAGAGCGTCAGACTGAATTTTTGTCTTTTGAAGAGAAAACCGATCAAATCATTGCTCGACTGAAAGATAAGAATGGGCAGGAAGCGATCTGCCAAGCTCAATACCTAGCGGCTTGCGATGGGGCACGATCGCCTATTCGCCATCAAATCGGTAGCGGTTTTAAAGGAGATACCTATAAGGGTTTATTCTATGTAGCAGACGTTGTAGCAACTGGAGTGGAACCTTCCGGCGAAGCCCAGATAGCTTTTGAAAAATCTGACTTTATGGTAATGTTACCTTATACTGATACGGGCAACTATCGATTAGTCGGGATCGTTCACGAAGAGCGGGGGGAAAATCCCGAACGTCTTACCTTCGAAGAGGTAGGACATCAAGCAATTCAAGCGTTAAACGTTACGATTGACAAAGTCAACTGGTTTTCTACGTATAAAGTACATCACCGAGTGACCGATTATTTCCGCCGGAGCCGTACTTTTCTGCTTGGCGATGCGGCACACGTACACAGTCCAGCAGGTGGCCAGGGTATGAATACTGGAATTCAAGACGCAATCAACCTTGCCTGGAAACTTGCCGCCGTAGTAAAGGGACAAGCCTCTGATCCTTTGCTTGACAGCTATGAGATTGAGCGAAAGCAATTCGCCCAGAAACTTGTCGAGACTACGGACCGTGTATTTACCTTTGCTACTACTGAAGGCAGTATTGCTGATTTTCTTCGTAATTATATTGCCCCCCTCTTTGTAGGTCTGGCGAATCGATTAGGAAACGTGCGAGAGTACATGTTCCGGATCGTTTCACAAACGATGTTAAGTTACCACGAGAGTCCATTAAGTAGCGGCAAAGCCGATGCCGTTCAAGGGGGGGATCGATTACCCTGGGTACCCGTTCAAAAGGTGGATAATTATGATCCACTCTCGATCATCGGATGGCAGGTGCATGTCTACGGAGAGCCGGGAATAGAATTAAAAGCATGGGGTGAACAAAATAGAGTTCCAGTTTACAGTTTCACCTGGCACGCCGAATACGGAAAAGCTGGTCTGGTAAAGGATGCCCTTTATTTGCTACGACCTGATACCTATGTTGCCTTAGTCGACCCCGAGGGCTCGGTAGTAAAGCTTAACGATTATTTTAATAAAAACGGAATCCATTTAAACCCATAGCTTCTCAGAAGGAATAAACGTGACGGACAACAAGCCTAAGTGGAGCCGACGTAAGGACTTACGCCCTGCCGAAATCATTGATGCAGCCCTGCATGTGTTTACTGAATATGGCTTCGCGGCCACCAAGCTCGATGATATTGCGAAACGTGCAGGCATTGTGAAGGGTACCCTGTATCGTTACTATGATACAAAGGAAGATCTGTTTAGGGCGGTTGTGCAGCATACCATTGAAGTACACTTACAAACTATTCAACAGGTTTCGGCCAGTTTTCAGGGATCACTTGCCGAACTGATACCGGTTTTGCTCAAGTATGCAGCAACGCGGATCAGTGGAAGCAACGTACCTGCATTGGCCCGTCTCGTGATTAGCGAGAGTCACACTTTCCCCGATCTTGCCCGGATCTGGTACGAAAATGTTGTCACCCATGTTCTAACGCTGCTAACCGATTTGATTAGTAAAGCACAGGCCCGCGGCGAGGTACGTATGGGTGATCCGAAAGTTCACGCATTTTCCATTGTTGGACCTTTAGTCTTGTCAGCACTATTTCATGAAATGCTTGGTACCTCTATTGTTCATATACCAAGCTTTAGTGCACTAGCCGAGCAACATGCTCAAACTGTGCTTACAGGAATTTTGGTTGATCCAGTACGTTTCTAAACTAGGTTCTGATAGTTGCCTTAAGCCTTTCACAGTTGTAAACCAATTCTTGTACCGAATCAATTCATAGTTAGTCCAGCACTGTTTTATTG
>NZ_JBMDWJ010000207.1:0-8467 GCF_048595215.1 Siphonobacter sp. | reverse complement strand
AGGGAATCTTTGTTTGTCGGAGTAACTCCAGCAAAAACCGTCGGTACGACTTAATGGATACGGGCTGACGGCGTTCAGCCAGTACGCGTTCGAGTCGCTTGAGAATGGTATAAAACTCGTAGAGATACTCGGTTTCGATGGCATCTTTATCGACGTACAGGGGCCGTAGCAGATCGATAAGCCGATACATCTGCCGGGTCGCCCGACTCGAGTCGTTGTCCCAGCGGGTAAAGAGGGTATTGATCAGGGGTTCGTTTCCACCCAGTTCTTTAATCTCCTTCTCATCGGCAAACAATCGGTTTTCGTCCCGCAGCGTCCGTAACAGGGTTCGAAAACTTCCCTCGTTTTCCATCCAGTATTTCTGAATGAAGGGATGGTGCAGAATCTTGGTGATGTGCTTGTAGCTGAATTTCGGAATAGCAACCATCCCCTGCCCTTCTTTCCGGCGAAATTCTACCACATTTCGCTGTAACTCAAACCAGCTTTCCACCAGGGAATACAGCAGGGAATTTCGAAGGGAAACCCCCATCGTAACGTTGAAATCATCGTAGCTATTGGGAATCGAAGACAAGACCGGCATCAGCAGGTTTTCGTCACCCAGTACCAGAGCCGTATGCGGCGGCTGATAGCCCTTCGTTTTCTCCATCTGTTGCTCCCATTGGGCCATCAGATGAGCGGCGACTTTGGGTTGCATGGTGGCATTAGGTACGCCAATGCTGATAAAGTTTTTAGGTTGCGTCAGCAGATCACTGGGGACCGTCTGTACCTGCGGAAACTCGCGATAATTTCGAAAACGCTTGTTCCAGTCGCCCCGGCTGAGCTCGGCGTCGGTTAGGTACTTACGGACGAAACGACCCGCTTCGTGCTGATTTCTCAGGTAAAAAACGTCGGCGTCCCAGAGCATCTCGGCCTTGTTCAGGCTCACCAACTTCCGCAGAATCCGCTCTTCGGACTGACTAAGAGCGTTAAAGCCCAGAAAATAATGGAACGCGTGGCCGGGTTTATCCAGGAAAATCGTTTCCACCTCCTCCGCCACTTTACGATACGCCATTCCCCGGTACGCCAGTTTCTTTTCGAGTAAACGGGCTTTTAGCTGATCATAAACCCCGAGTAGATTTTCAAACAGGCGAAAGTATTTATCCGTAAAGGAATCTTCAGCAATGGTGGTGTCGATTTTCCAGCGTTCGATGGCTTTTTCGGCTTCTACCCAGCTAAATACGGCTTTGGCGTTACTGTCATAGAGGTCAATCTGGTCGAAATCCCGCAGTACCACCGGAGCCCAGCTCGTAAAACGGTCGAAATCCAGGTAGGGATCAATGGTTTTAAAAGTGTCGTAAAGTTCAAACAGCAGAGATACCGGATCGATTTCTTCGACCTCCGCCCGTTGCAGAATGAAATCGTCCATGGCCACTACTTCTGGAGCCAGAAAAGGCCGATCCGAGAGGCTGGCCAGTTCCTGCTTAAAAAAATACACGGCCCGGCGGCTGGGTACGACCACGCACACGCGGGCGATGGTTTCCAGCGAATGGCGTTCAAAAATATACCGAGCCGTTTCCGAAAGAAAAGACATGACGATCGAGTGAAAATTCTTGTTTCGGGAGATCCAACGAAGGCATGCTTCCCGCTTAAACTAGTAGTAAAGGTACGGAATTCGAACCGTATAAACGACGAATGCCAGTCCGGCAGACTGGCATCCATCCTTGCAACGGACCGTACCTTTAATCGAACAACGGCCAGCACACGCCAAAGCCAAAGCCCCGTTTCATGCCCGGGTAATACGGTGTCGGCATGTAGCCATTTGAAAGCAGACCGTCGGCTACGTTTTTAAACTGCACGAATACGCGGACGCGGTTGATACGAATGTCCGCAAAGGCATCCACCACCAGAAAGCCCGGTACTTTATACGTGTTGTTGAGATAAAACTGATTGCTCAGTGGCTGGTAAAAATCAGCGTAATAGCCCATGCGGTAATGAGCATCCAGCCCCACCTGTACGTACATGACTTTTGAATACACAAAGTCAAACGCAAACTTGGAACGCGTCAGCACTTTGGGCATCCGAATCAGATCCGGCCCGGACGTCGTCGTGAAAAAGGCCTGATGCGAAGTACTGAATTTTCCAGCTCGCCAGCCCAGGTCCACGCCAATGAGGTACATGCTGATGGCACTGTTTTCCTGTTGAGCGACCGACTCCGTATCGTAATAGATGTAATTTTTAGTGAGGCTGTACTGCAGGCTGGGTTCAACAAAAAAGTTCTTGATTCGTACCGGAGCAGAAGCCGTGATTTGATTGGTAAAGACATTGTCGAAATTCTTACTCCAGGATACTAGCGGACTCAAAAACCGCTCTTGTATCAAGGTAGGCGAATTGAGCGTACTCGTAAACGTAGCCTTAAACCATTTGCCGTAATAATCGGCGTGCAGGCGGTAATCCGCCCCAATCAGGTACTCCCCTTCGGCTTCGATGCGGGTACTGTCTTTGAAGTAATACGCCAGCCAAGCTCCCAGAAAGTTTTCATTCCGGCGACGAATGGTCTGTTCACCATACGTAGGATTGCTAACCGTAAAGCGTTCCGTGAGCGTTCTCACGCTGTCGTTGACGATGACTGTACGGGTAAAAAACGTCGTTGAATCTCCCTGAATGGTCAGACGTGAACGTTGATTGATCCCATAATCCCGGCGGCGGAGGTGTACCCGATAATTGAAGCCTTTCAGGGCTCCTTTTAGCCCAATCTTATTTTCAAGCAGCCAGTAGTTGGCCTGGGCCTGAATGGTATCACCAATGGTGGTTCGTTCGGGCAGGTTATTGTAAAAACCCGTTGCTACGGAGTTCTGATAATTTCGATCCCGGTAGCGATTAAACCGGTTGATATAATCTCCGACGTGATACACCTGAAATCCCTTCACGGGCACGTATTCCTGATAGACGTGAAACTGATTTCTACGCTCCCGGCTGCGAGATGCCGTCAGGAATTGCAAAGCCGACGCCGGATCCGCTAGCACACTATCCCAGTTAGCCCGTGCCGGATTCGTTTCCGGATAAATACCACCGGGTTCCCGAATGGAGTGTTCATACAGTCGAAAATGACCCAGCACGGTGTACTTTTCATCTTTCGTACGGTAATTGCTATGCATTACAAAGTTCCAGAAGCCCCCCAAATCGCGGTCACTCCTGCTGATAGCCGAACCCACACTAATTTGCCGCCGACTTAGATTCCGCTCGACGTGCAGGCCGATGTTCCACTGGGAATTCACGTTTCGACTTAGGTCAAATTGCAGGATACTCTGACCATTTCCACCCTGTACAAAATAAGCCTGCGTAAACGGGGATTTGGTATCGTAGTACTTGACATCGTACGGAGTAATGGCGTAGGGCGAGTTGACGTCGTACCCCAACTGTGCTCCAATTTGCTGGGGAGCCGTAAAGTACAACGGTCGTAAAGCCGAGCTGAGTACACCCAGATCGGTATACCAGCGGCCCTTATGTTCCAGGTAATCAAACCGGTGAAAGTTGATGTAATTGGTATCAATGGCGTACAGCGTTTTCCGGTTGTTGAACAGATCTTCTTCCAGAAAATACCGGGAAGTAGTCGGGCCGTAAATCTGCTGGGTCGAATCATCAAGAATTTTTCCGCGACGGTTGGGATCGTCCGCCGGTTTGGGAGCCACTTCGCCCGGGGCATTCGGCAATGGATTGGGTACGGTTTGTGCCTTCGCCAGCAGCGAACAGGCCAGAAAACCAAAAGAGACTAGAAATCGATAGAGCTTCACGGCGTCAAAAATACAAGCAAAAATGAGTTGCGGGGGGACTTAAGCTTTTTTAACGTGCAGACCGGATCGTTCCAGCAGCCATTCGTCAAAATTCAGGGGGTTATTTTCCAGAAAATAGACTTCAATCGGTACAACAAACAGTGGAAAATCAGGCGGTGCCAGTGTTTTCAGTTTTACGGCATCTTTTTCGGTAGTCAAGACCCAGCCCCGACCACTCTGCCCCCAAGCCTGCTCGATCCGTTGCCAGTCTTTCGGTGTATACGCGTAATGATCACCGAAAGCCAGATGTTGTCCAACCGTAAATTGCCGCTGAGCGTAGGCTTCGAACAATTCCGGACGGGCCAGTCCCGAGACCAGAATCACCTTTCCGATCGCCTGCGTGTTTGCATGCACCGCCACGGGTTGTGCGTAACGAATTCCGGAAAAGAAAACCGGAGTTTTCGCGTATGGAAATATTTTTTGCTCAATCTGTCGCTGCTCCTGATCCGTAAGTGTGGGGGGGCATTTGCTTACGATAATGGCATCTGCCCGCTCGGCTCCGTGCCGCCGCTCCCGAAGGTTTCCGGCTGGAAAAGGGTGATCCGTATAAAAGGGATGGTTATAGTCGGTAAGCAACAGATTAACGCGGGGTTCTACGGCCCGGTGCTGGTACGCATCATCGAGCAGAATAGCCCCAATTTCCGGAAAGGCTGATTGAATGTTCGGAATGGCTTCCGCTCTTTTTTCTCCAACCGTAACGCGTACGGTTTTTCCAAATTTTTGGTATACTTGCAACGGCTCATCACCCAGGGTTTCAGCCGTATCCTGATCCATTGCGATACGAAACCCGCGGGTACGCCGACCATATCCCCGGCTCAGCGTAGCCAACATGAACGATGGACTCAGCAAACGGATCAAATATTCCAGATGCGGAGTTTTACCCGTACCGCCAACCGTCAGATTGCCAATACTAATTACGGGTAGCTCAAAGCTCATGGCTGGAGTCATACCCCGATCATACAGGCTATTTCTCCAGTCAGTAATAAATCCGTACAGCCAGGAAAAAGGCAACAGAAGTCGGCGTAATATTGTAAGTAAAGGGCCCATGCGTTGGGTAAAACCAGACAAACAGAGGTCCGGCCTGCGGAACACTCCAGGATTAAATATTGCGGCAAAGAACGTCAAAACGCGGCTAATTGTTTAGTTTTGCCCCCTTTTAAACCAACAATTCTCCTTTAGTATGTCTCTTAAAGTGCTGGTTCACAAGCATATTCTTGACTTCCGGTTTGCAGCCGGCACGTCCAGGGGTACTCTTACCCAGCACACAGCGTATTACCTCAAAGTTTTTGATGACGAAAATCCGTACTGTTTTGGCCTGGGTGAAGCCAGTCCGCTGGCCGGTCTGAGTCCCGATTACGTAAACTTTGAAGCGACGCTGCAGAAAGTCTGTCAGGCTTTCAATCGTTACGATTTAGAAGTTTTTTCCTGGAATCTGGATCTCATCCTCAATCAGCTCGTTGATCCCCGCTTTCCGACCATTCGCATGGGACTGGAAACGGCCCTCCGGGATTTGTTACACGAAGGGAAACGACAGATTTTTAAAAATAGCTTTTCCGAAGGCGAACGGGAAATTCCCATCAACGGATTGATCTGGATGGGCGATAAAAACTGGATGCTCCAGCAGATTGACCAGAAGCTCGAAGCGGGTTTTCGTACCCTGAAAATGAAAGTTGGAGCCATTGACTTTGAGCAGGAAATGGAATGTCTGACTTCCATTCGAAAGCGGTTTTCCCCCGAAGCCATTACGCTTCGCGTTGATGCCAACGGAGCCTGGACTCCGGAAGAAGCTCAGGAAAAACTCAATCGACTGGCCGAACTCAGCATTCATTCCATCGAACAACCCATTAAAGCCCGGCAACCCGAAGCCATGGCGGCCCTGTGTGAACAGTCGCCCATTCCCATCGCTCTCGACGAGGAGCTGATTGGCGTTTACGATTACATGGATAAAATGCGGTTACTGAAGAAAATACAACCCCCGTTTATCATTCTCAAACCGACCCTACTGGGTGGCTTTACAGCCTGCAAAGAATGGATTGAGATTGCCAATCGACTCAAGATTAAATGGTGGCTTACGTCTGCTCTGGAATCGAACATAGGCTTAAATGCCATTGCTCAGTTCGCAGGTGAATTTCAGAATCCACTGCCGCAGGGCTTGGGCACGGGTGGTCTGTATTACAACAATGTCCCCTCTCCACTCAGCATAGCACAGGGACAGCTTAGCTACAACAGTCAGCAACCGTGGGATTTACAGTTGCTACAACAGTCCTTCATTACGCATCCCAATTAGGCTAGAAAAATTTCCTGCGTATGGTCGTGATGACCGAATTAGGTAATTCTGCGAAACTCTGAGCTTTGGGCTTGATTACATGACCTGAATTGACCTATTTTTGTCAAAATACACGCTATCTCTATTTTGATCGACTAGTTATGAACACGCAGAAACTAAACGATACGTTACTTGAGCTTTTATCCAAGCGTTTCGCTTTAAAACATATGGGATACGACCATCCCGATTACGATGAAGCGGAGGAAACGCTGGAAGCCCTGGAAGACGACTTCGTAGATGAATACGGCGAAGAATTCGAGCAGATTCTGGAACGCGTTCATGCCACATTCTGTCCGGATACGGATGTACTTTTACCTACGGCGTACCTGCCCCGTACGCAATACGAAAAAGTCATCGACGAAGAAACGGGCCTTGAAGAATTCGAAATTGGTCCCGGTGATGGCGTTTGGGTAACGCTCAAAGACTTCCCGAATCTGGACGCTAAAATGGTACTTCTTCCTTCGCCCCCACGCCTCGAAATTCTCTCGATGGGTGGCAGCCAGGAAGTGTGGCGAGCGAGCTAGTACTCATATTTTATCCAAAGGTATTTTAAAATTAACTCCGTACTAGTCTATACTTTTTAGACTATTTACGGAGTTAATTGTTATATACCAGGGAATTAGCACGCATTTTTTGTTGCTATCCTTAAGCCCTGTTATTTTGTAGTGATGAGAAAAGTACCGCCAATTAAAATGGGTACCTTACGTGTCATAATACTAGGGTTGATGGTAACAGGCTTGACACGATCTCAACCAGAGCCACCGCCCTTTATTTTTGAATACGAACAGTCCCATAGTATTCCCGCTGGAACCATAGATGAAGCGTCGGGTATGGCTGATAGCCGTTCGATGCCCGGACACTTATGGGTTCAGGAAGATGGTAACAATCCAAACCGTCTTTCGCTGATTAACTACCAGGGCCAACTGAAAGGACGGGTAAATTTGCCCTTCCCCAATCGTGACTGGGAGGATATGGATCTGTTTTTCAATAAGAAAGATAGTACCAACTATATCTACCTGGCCGATACCGGTGATAATCTGCAGCAGTATCCCGAGTACTATATTTATCGGTTTAAGGAACCGACTTCGGTGAATGAAGAAGTGACGGAATACGACCGAATCGTTTTCTATTATCCCGAAGGAAGTCGGGACACAGAAGCCATCCTGATTGAGCCCCATACACAAGACATTTACGTCATAACGAAAAGTCCGGGGCTATCGAAGTTGTACAAGCTCGCCTACCCACAGAAGTACGATTCGCCCATGCCAGCCATGTACGTTTGTGATCTGCCCATGTACATGATCACGAGTGGGGATTTTTCAGCGGATGGCAAGCAAATTATTCTGCGAAATTATACGACGATGTATCTCTGGAATCGGGATGATGTCAATGAACCCATTCAGGACGTCATTTATTCCAGTTACAAGCTTATGCTTCCCTACGTTTTCGAGCCACAGGGTGAAGCCGTCTGCTTTGAGAAAAACGGAAAAGGGTATTTCACGCTGGGAGAAAAGTTTCAACTCCTCCCCTCTCAGCTTTTCTATTTCGCCCGGAAAAAGTAAAATTTATATTTAAAGCAAAAGCGGTTCGGAGTCAGTAACTCCGAACCGCTTTTGCTTTCTATTTTCTGCTCGAACTACTGAAAGCAAATTTTCAAATTTCGTAGCTAATATGCTTATTTATAGATATTTACCTCTAAATGAGCTCAACTTAATTACCCCGCATGCCATGCAGAATACGTCCAGCTAGGTAGGCACAGCCTACCCATTTTTGCGTCCGTAGTACATACTACGGACAACCCGTCCCGCTATCTTTACCGGGTTTATCCTTCCAAAATGGAAAATGGAAAATGGAAAATGGAAAATGGAAAATGGAAAATGGAAAATGGAAAATGGAAAATGGAAAATGGAAAACGGAAAATGGAAAATGGAAAACCGCAGCGGCCACCGCTCAAAACTCAAAACTGCCACCAATTCCTCACAACCCATAAAACGCCCGTACAAAACTCGTCACTTTCTCTGATTCGCAGGAAGTCGCTAGATGACCACAATTGCTCGTGAGTTCGAGCAATGGAGCTTTTAGGTATCCTGAAAATTCGCTTGCTGCCGCCGGATTGACCATGTGATCCTGCGTAGCCACCACAATCAATAGCTTCGCTTTCACCTGTTTCGCGGCCTCTTGTAATGTTTTTCCCGGCATGACATCCTGCGTAAGCATCGCCCGAATCTGACTCGCCCAATCATACGGATTCTTCGTACTTAAATCCTTTTCAACCTGATTGAGGTAAGCCGTGGCGTCCGGTGCGGATCGCTTCTTCTGGGTGTACTCGGGC
>NZ_JBMDWJ010000206.1:0-29260 GCF_048595215.1 Siphonobacter sp. | reverse complement strand
AGGCCCGGGGACCGGGCTACTTGGTTGGGCAGATTCACAAAAAAGCGACTCAAGTTCTGGCTTTGTGCCCGCAAGCGACGGGATAAAAAGGTTCGTCCCAGCCACGTTCGTTCGCCCCGGGAATTCGGATTGATCGTCACCTCATCGAGCAGGATCGCTTTGGGCTTGATCCGAATGGTTACTTCCTGATTGGCTGGTAGGGTCAGCGTCGTATCACCGTACCCAATTTTACTGACCGTGAACGACAAAGGCACACTTCGGTCTTTGATCCGAAGCCTGAAATAGCCCTGGTCGTTACTGACCGTGGCTACAAACCGCGTCTTGTCGTAAATACTCACGAGGTCGGCTTTTTCGCCCGTTTCATCGTCCAGAATATAGCCGCTGATGATCGATTGCCGCTCAACTTTTCCCGGCTGAATGATCAGATAATTACCCGTTTCCTTGTACGAAAAGCGATTCCCAAACAACCGCTGTAGGGTATACTGAACGGTCTGGTTACTCACCTGTAAGGAGACCAGACTATCGCGGGGAATCAGATTGCTGTTGTAGGAAAAATAGAAATCGCCTTTCTCGCCGATGTGTTGAAGCACCTGCGAAAGGGGTTCTCGTTTCACCGTCAGTGAAATTTTGCGGGCGAGCAGTTGTTGGGCATGAAGGTCGAAAGTACAGGCGAAGGCACACAGAATGGGTACTAGCCACGCCCTGACAGGAATGGAATGCATGCCGAAAGGTAAGGCCTATTTCAGCAGGAATTGATTTCCCTGCCGTTCAATTTTTAACTGAAGGGTATGAGCAATGATCTCTAGCACGCGTTCCAGCGGCAGTTGCGGCAGGGTAGTAGTAATGGGTAAGGCTTCCAATTCCGGCCGGGCAATGCGTACCTGAGCACCGTAGGCTTCGTTGATAGTCCGAACGAGTGCACGGAGGGGCGTCTGCCTGCAAACGAAGGTTTTCGTGTGGTAATACGTGTCGAGATCTTCGTGGATTTTAAGCTTTTCCGGTTTGCGTTCGTCAGCGGGGACAATCGCTTTTTCCTGCGGGCGTAAGTCGATACGGTACGGTTGACGACGGACTTCCACGTGACCGGTTTTCACCAGTACTTCCGTTTGTGTATCCGTTTGTTTTACGTTAAAGGAAGTACCCAGCACGCGAACCGTCATCGCATTGACTTCAACGGTAAAGGGGCGGGATGGATCACGTTGTACGGAGAAAAAGGCTTCTCCTGCCAAGTGTACCCGGCGGCTACGAAAAGTTTTGTCGTAATGCAACGAGGAGTGCCGATTCAACGTCACGCTGGAACCGTCGGGCAGGATAATTGATTGGGGTTGAGTACCGGATTGAACGCTGAGCAGTTCAGCCGACGTCATCCACAGGTACGTTTGCCAGCTGATTCCCAGCAGTAGTAAGACGACCGCCGCTCGTAACCATCCTCGAAAGCGGGGGATGGAGCGAATGGATGGTTTTTGAATTCGCTGTTGAAAGCGTTCCCAGGCGATCTGTTCATCTAGTACGAGTGGTTCAGCCGATGGCTGGCTTTGTTGCCAAATGGTGCGGATCTGGTCATAGTACTGCTGGTGACGGGCGTTTTCCAGCAGCCAGGCTTCTACCTGCGTTCGCTCGGGTATACTGGTTTCATCTAGCAAATATTTCACCAGTAAATCGTCCATTTTAGAATCGATTATCATACAAACAAAGGGGATTGGGGTAGCCAGAATAGCAGTCCCAGCAGGGGTAGGTAATCAGCCAGTTGCTGACGTAAAAAGCGTAGGGCTTTGCCCATTTGGTTTTCGACCGTTTTGACGGGTATTTCCAGCAGATCGGCAATCTGCTGGTACTTCAGCTCTTCCACCCGACACAAATGAAAAACGGTTCGGCATTTCTCAGGTAGTTCCCGCAGGGCCTGGTTAATGCGTTCTTCCAGCTCCACGACTTCGAGCGTATGCGTCGGTTGCTGGGGTCGGTCGTTCAGCTCTCGCTGGGCGTATTGCAGGTACGATTGCTCGACCTTAACGTGTTTGAGGTAGTTCAGACTTTCGTGATACACCGCCCGGTAGAGATAACCCGTAGTAGATTCCCGAATCAGCAGCTTTTTCTCCCACAGGCGGCAGAAGACATTCTGTACCATTTCTTCCGCCATCACGTCGTCTTTCACCAGTGTATAGGCGTATGCGTGAAGTTTCTTCACGTGAGTCTTAAAAAGCTGCTCAAATTCCTTCTCAAACGAGACTACTTGCATGGGGCTTACGGCTGATGTCTTTGGTGGCTAGGACAACTCAGTCAGACTTTCCCCTACAGAAATCGAAAAATCTTTTTAAAATTGGTACCCATTCGGACCTTGTATGGGAAGAAAAAAGCCCTGCTAATAAAAGCTGGAAAAGCGTTTAAATCAACGTTAAATTGTACGTTAAAAAAGACGTTATATACTAGACGAATGTCTTAAACTAGATTTACTGTGAAGAGTAGTTAGTGTTTTGAAAAAGTAATTGATCAACAGGATGTTATCATGAAGATGAATAGTGATAGAAATGCCAGGATATACCTTTAAAAATGAGTCCTAATCAAAATAACTAAAGTAATATGCCTTAAAAAACACGATCTGGAAGCTAGACTTCCAGATCGTGTAGTATGTAGAATAGTCTTACGACAAAGCCTGGGGCGGTGGGGAACCCGCTGGTTTGGATCGGTCTTCGGGTAGGGGAACAAACTCCGTATGGTCGGTCGGCGGTAGCGGAATACGGCCCGCCTGCCAGTCGGCCTTAGCCTGTTCAATCCGTTCTTTACTAGAAGAAACGAAGTTCCACCAGATGTAACGATCACCCAGGTGTTCACCGCCCAGTAGCATGATCGTACTGTTTTCAACCGCCACTAAGACTGGATCAATACCGGGCGTAAAAACCAGTAACTGCCCCACGCCATACCGGTGACCATTGACTTCCACGCTGCCTTTGGCTACGTAGGCTCCGCGTTCGGAGTAGCCCAGGGGAATGCCAAAACGGGTTCCAGCCTGTAAAACCACGTGTACGTAAAATAGCGGTGAATGCGTTTTGACATCGTTTTTAACCCCAAAGGCCTCCCCGGCGATGAGTCGCATCCACACCCCTTTATCGGTAAAAACTGGCAATTGATCGGGCTGGTAATTGGTAAAAGCCGGGTTCGTTTCTTCGTCGGCTTCAGGCAGAGCCACCCAGGTCTGTAGCATCTCCAGCGATCCTCCAGCCAGCGTTGCCGGATCTTCGAAACGCTCGGAATGGGCAATGCCGCGACCGGCGGTCATCCAGTTTACTTCGCCGGGACGAATTACCTGTTCTACGCCCAAACTGTCACGATGGGTTACCAAACCATTGAATAAATAGCTCACCGTCGACAAGCCAATGTGCGGGTGCGGCAGAACGTCCATACTGGGCAACTGCTCGGCCGTAAATTGTACCGGACCCGCATGATCCATAAAAATGAAGGGGCCGATCATGCGTCGAAGCCGGTAAGGCAGAATCCGGCGAATCGTAAAGTTATTACCCAGGGTTGCGGGTCGGGCATCAATGATGAGGTCTAACATGGCATTTGGGATACATTAGCAATGAATGGTGGTAGGTTTCAGCCCCTGGCTCGTTCGATAGTACTTCCAGATTCACTGCGGATACCTAAAGAAGGGCACTATCCGGTAAAGTCTTTCAACCTTCTGCTTTTCATAACAAAGGATACGTTGCAAAGCACAGTTCGGGACTTGAAAAAGCCATATTTAATAACGATTTGCAAATATTAAGGAAAAGGCTGGCTTTTACGATCTAAAAAGTAAGGGTAACCTCTACATTTGTATATTCACGAAACCTCCTCTTCCCTAATGCTTAAGATTACTCTTCCGCTGATTACAGCTTCCTTATTATTATTCTGGAATACCTCTCGCACAGACCGCCCGCAGTCGCTTCCTTCGCAGCGGGTGCTCATCGACTCCTTGCCCAACGGAACCAGCTGGCCCGGGGAATTACGGGTGACTCCTTTTACCGGACCGGAGCTGACGCCAAGTCCCGCGTGTCTGGCCGTAGCACCTTCGGGAGAAGTATTCGTAGGGGTGGATAAGATGGGTTCGCTGGGTAAGAAGCCGGGGCAGGGCAGTATCGTCCGCCTCGTTGACAGCAATCACGATGGCAAGCTTGACTCGCATACCATTTTTGCTAAAGTCGATAACCCACGAGGTATTCTAACCATTGGCGATCAGGTATTCGTACTTCATACGGTTTTCTCGAAAGAAAAGGGCGTGGCTACGGGGATGGACCTGGTCGTGTTCGACGATAAAAACCATGATGGCGTAGCGGACGGACCTTCCCGCCCCCTGATTGAACACATCAGTAATCCGAATTTCCTGCAAAGCCGGGGAACGGATCACGCGACGAACGGCATCCGTCAGGGCATTGATGGCTGGATTTATATCTCCGTGGGCGATTTTGGTTTCCATGACGCAGTAGACCGTTCGGGTAAAAAACTGACCATGCTCGGCGGCGGAATCGTGCGGGTACGGCCCGACGGTACGGAAATGGAAGTGTATGCCCACGGTACGCGAAATGTCTACGACGTCGCCATTGACCCGTACATGAACATTTTCACGCGGGAAAACACCAACGACGGCGGCGGCTGGAACGTCCGCTTCAGTCATTTACTCCAAACGGGTGAGTACGGCTATCCAACGCTGTTCATGCATTTCACCGATGAAATTATTCCCGCTCTGGTTGACGTAGGCGGTGGTTCAGGTACGGGCTCCTTGTTTATGGACGATGATACCTGGCCGGAGAAATACAACCGCGTACCCATGATGGCCGACTGGGGTCGGAACCAGCTGTATCTGCACCGCGTAACGTCCGATCAGGCCAGTTTTACGCAGAAAGAAGAGGAGTTTATCAAACTTCCGCAGATTACGGATATTGACGTAGACGCGTCCGGACAGGCCTATCTGTCCGCCTGGGATGGTGCCGGCTATTCGGGTAATCCCGGTAAGGGTTTTGTGGTACGGGCGGTTCCGAAAAGCTGGAGTTACAAGCCGTTTATGGAGGTAAAGAAAGCCAGTGTTGAACAACTCGTCGAGGCATTGAAGCTGGGTAGTAGCGTAGCTCGTCTGGCTGCTCAGCAGGAATTGCTTACGCGGCCAACTGCCAGCGTGGCTCCGGCTTCCTGGACGTTGGTGACGGATGCTGCACAGCCGCTGCACAGTCGGGTAGCCGCTTTGTTCACCTACGCTCAGTCGGCGGGTAGTCAGGGCATCGGTAATCTGGTTAAGCTGACCGAGGATGCCACCTTGCGGGAATTCGCTCTCAAGGCTCTGGCCGATCGGAAAGCCTGGGCTCAACAGGTTCCACTTGAACCTTTCCTGAAAGCTCTGAACGATCCTTCGGCCCGCGTACAAACGGCGGCCATTATTGGTCTGGGCCGTCTGGGAAAACCGGAGGCTGCCACGGCTCTCTTGCAGGTGAAAGTACCGGCCTCCTTCGTAGCTCCTGCAGGCAATACCGAAGGACCGCACGCGACGCCTAACTCGGCGATCGTACCGGCCCACTTGGCTGCTCGGGCACTCGTGAGCCTGAATGCCGTTGACGCCTGCGTAAAAGCACTGGGTACCGATCAGTCAACTCTGGCTTTATGGGCTTTACGTTCCATGCACGATCCGAAGGCAGTAGACGGTATCATCGCTGCGTATGGCAAAACCAATGATGCTGCCTTGAAAAAGCAGATGCTGGTGACGCTGGCCCGTTTGTACCAGAAAGAAGCCGATTACGACGGAAGCTGGTGGTGGAGTACCCGACCCGATACACACGGTCCGTACTACAAAGCGATTGCCTGGGAATCATCGCCGAAGGTGAAGGATTTTCTGATGAAACAGTGGCAGCAGTCCGGTGATAAGGCCTTCTACGCGGATCTTAACAGCCGTCTTCGCATGAACATCGCCGAATGGGGGGGGCAGGAGACTACGGTGGCGAAAGAAGAAGTCAAGGTGGACCTGGAGAAAATCAAGAATAAAAAAGGTCAGGTAGGCGAGTCGTCCATCGAGGATGTCATGCTGGCTCTGGAAAAACTGAAAGGAAATGCTACGCTGGGTAAAACCCTGTTTACGCAGCAGGGCTGCATTGCCTGCCATAGTCTGAGCCGCAACGAACCCATGAAAGGGCCCTTTATGGGACAAATTGGTTCGATCATGAGCCGGGATCAGATTGCGGAATCCATTTTGAAACCTAACGCTTCCATTTCTCAGGGTTTTGCAACGGTTATGATCACTGCGAAAGGCAAGAAAAGCTACATGGGCTTTGTGACGGAAGAATCCGCCAGTCGGGTGGTACTCCGCGACATTGCCGGACAGGTATACACCATCAAAGCTTCGGATATTATCAGCCGGAAAGAAATGGAAAACTCGATGATGCCTGCGGGGCTGGCGAATGCTCTTTCGTACGAAGAATTTGCTTCTTTAGTAACCTTCTTATCCGAACAAAAAAAGTAAACGATTGGAGGTATAATTTTAAACGAGGGTATGCAATTTTTGCGTACCCTCGTTTGTTTACAGCTTATAGCCCTACATTTTACTTGTTTAGGATTGTACCAGGTACTTAACTATTTTGTTAAATAATCAGTGATAATGTAATAAAATACTTAAAAATATAACGCAGGTTAATCAGCTTTCAATAACTTCCCCTCTAATGGAATAACCAAATACTATATATCCTTCTGCCTTTCAATCTTTTTCTGCTAAAGATTACTTGAAAATAGAAAAGAGTTAAGAGCAACTAAACGATTGATAAGATATTTTAAGCTAGGGAATATAAAACGTAAGCTGTCTAATTAAAGTCAGAAAAGAAGATAAGTCAATAACAGAATATACCAATGAAATAGAAGCATGAATAAAACGTTATAGTCCTTTCGATTGCTGAAACTTTATCCAGTGTAACTTCCCTTCAAAATCGACAATCAATACAAAATTCAAATAAAATTAACTAAAGGTAATGATCGCATTTGTAGTATTAATACTACAAGAATTGGTCAAGTTATTCTATGTCAATTGTGAAAATTACCTTATAGGTTTGAGTCTGTAAAGAGCATATCTACGGTTTATTCGGCATAGGAGGAAAAATATTACCTCGATGCAATGCCTGACCTATGAATCTGGAACGGCCCCCAAGACACTCGAATTGCAAATTAAATTGACGGTTATGCAGCTCTCACCTGGGCCCTGTCCAGTTGCAGACTCTAATGGGGTACTCGCAGGCGGCTTGTACCCCATTCTTTTTTATAAAGCTAAAAATTGATTTCTTCGTAGGGTTGAGGGACTTGCCACGTAATTTTCTAAAAAGAGATCCTCCGCTTATCTTACGGCGGTAAGGGGCTAATCCCTATCCTGTGCTCTAAACCAAAGTAAAGAATGCCTTCTATCCACGCTCGTTTATTCAGTAAGCGTTTCCTGGTGCTGATGCTGATCAGCCTGTTATCTCATATAGATCTAAAAGCTCAACCCTTTCCCAAAAAGGTACACCGGATTGTTTTTCTGGGTAATAGTATTACGTACGATGGCCGTTATGTGACCGATGTAGCAGCGTATCTACGCGTGAAGTACCCCCGTCAGAACTATGAAATCATCAACGTGGGTTTACCCAGTGAAACGGTATCCGGTCTATCCGAGCCCAACCACGCGGATGGTAAATTTCCCCGGCCCGATCTACACGAACGGCTGAGTCGGGTTTTGCAGCAAACCAAACCCGATCTGGTGATTGCCTGTTACGGCATGAACGATGGAATCTATCTTCCTTGGGATGAAAGCCGGTTTACTGCCTTCCGCACGGGAATGCAGTGGTTGCATGATCAGGTTGTAAACGTGGGTGTCTCCATCATCCACGTTACCCCGCCCGTATACGATGAGAGTCGGGGACAGGCTCAAGGTTACGCCGCCGTACTCGACCGCTACGCCGAATGGCTACTTTCCCAGCGGGAAGCCCAACAGTGGCGGGTACTGGACCTTCACTTTCCCATGAAAACGTATCTGGAAACCCAACGACAACAGAACGCCACCTTTTACCTGGCCGAAGACGGCATTCACCCGCAGGCACAGGGCCACTGGCTCATGGCTCAGCAACTCTTGGTAGGGCTGGGGGAAGATCAGGCAGCTACCGCGACGGATGCCCAAGCGAGCGTAGCTTTTCACCCCAAAGGTGCCCAGTTGCTGGAACTGGAAGCGGAAAAGCAAGCACTAATGAAAGACGCCTGGCTGACGGCTACGGGTCATCAGCGTCCGGGTATGAAAAAAGGGTTGCCGCTACCGGAGGCTCAACAGAAAGCCGCCGCTTTGACAAAGCAGCAAAAAGCTATACTACGCTACTGCGGATTTCTGCAGGCGACGGAATACGGTGGGACTGATTCCCCGCTGTTGTTTGAAGAATTTGTTGAGGTGACTTTCGTCAGTAAAACCCAATTCGTAGGCAATTTCATTGATTCGCAGGTCACTATGTTGCAGCCGGGCTTCGATCAGCTTCGTCCGGTAGTTGGTAATGTATTGCTGCATGGTTTCCTGCGTGTGTTTTTTGAAGTAACGGCCGAGGTACGTTTCCGACAGGCCGAAGTGTTGGCTAACGGCTTCCGCCCGGATTTTTTCGGGTTCGTAAATATGATTCTGAATGTAATGCAGAATGTCCAAAGCCCGCTCGTCGGTATGGGCCTGCACCTGCTGGGGTAAGTAGCGGGCGATGTTTCGGGTGACAATGACAATCAGCGTATTCACCAACTGACGAATGAGTTCCTTGTTGTACCGATCCCGCTGGGCATACTCACGGATGATGGCTTCTACGAGCGGCTGTACCAGCAATTTGTCGGGCTGGTTGCGAAGAGTACAGCCCGGCTGATGGTTGGCATTTTGCAGAATAAATTCCAGTCGCTGAATATCGTCAGCCTGAAAGGTATTGGCGTGCAAGTAAATGTCGGTGAACCGCAGGAAAAAGAATTCCGTCGTCGTTTCGATGGCAAACGAGTGGCAGTCTTCCGGCGTAATCAGAAACATGTGTCCCGGACGGTACGAAAACTTATTCTGATTAATACACTGAACGCCAGTACCTGATAAAATATACACCAGTTCAAAAAACAAGTGCTGGTGCCCACCTTTAGGACATTCATCAAGGGTTTTGTGAACAATCGTAAAAGGCTCGTGTAAGCGTTCTTTCTGCATCGTCGTAAGGGGTGAAAAGTACTGGTAACGGAGAAGACGTTCGATACCGACCGTAATGCAAAATCCTCCAAGGCATGATTTTACTACGATTGGCACAAATGTACCGGAAATGAGAAAATATCTACTGGAAAGTACTAGGAAAACTGGTACAACTTTGCACCGTACTTAGAACCACAACCAACATGAAAGCCATTGTAATCAATGAATTTGGAGGCGTCGATCAATTCGTTTATACGGATCTCCCCGTACCCAACGTACATGAAAATGAAGTATTGATTCAGGTAAAAGCGATCAGTATCAATCCCGTCGATGCAAAAACGCGGGCGGGAAAAGGCATGGCCGGACGATTAAAATCCGTGCATCCACTGATTTTAGGCTGGGATGTTTCCGGGATTATTACTGAAATTGGTTCGAACGTAACGGCGTTTAAGGTTGGCGATGAAGTATTTGGGATGGTCAATTTTCCCGGTCATGGTCAGGCCTATGCCGAGTACGTGGCCGCTCCCGCTGACCAGTTAGCTTTGAAGCCAGCTAATGTTAGTCACGAAGAAGCCGCTGCCGCAACCCTGGCCGCTCTGACGGCCTATCAGGCGATGGTGCATAAAGCTCCGGTCCAGCCGGGTCAACGCGTTTTGATTCACGCCGCTGCGGGTGGGGTGGGTCATTTTGCCGTACAAATGGCGAAACATTTCGGAGCGTACGTCATCGGTACGGCTTCAGCTTCGAATCAGGCGTTTGTGCAAAATCTGGGAGCCGATGAAGTCATTGATTACACCGCTCAGCCCTTCGATGAAGTCGTATCGAAGGTGGATCTGGTACTGGATTTCGTAGGAGCCCTGCCTGTTCTGGAGCGTTCACTCCATGTGCTTAAACCGGGAGGTACACTCATCAGTATTCCTACGGGATTGCCCGAAGCTATTACGCAGCAGGCCACGGCTCAGGGCATCAATGCGTTTTTCTTTTTGGTACAGTCCGACGGAGCCGATATGCAGCAAATTGCCGCTTTACTAGCCGAGGGAACGGTTCAAGCTCATCTCTTCAAAACCTATACCTTTGATCAGATGGGCGAGGCTCATCTCCAACAGGAAACGGGTAGAACCGTGGGTAAGATTGTCGTAACCCTTGTCTAACTACTAAAGGTATCTGGTATGAAAGCCTTTGTCATGGAATCCCTTGCCGGGCGTAATCAATTACAGCTCCGGGACTTGCCCCGCCCCAGTATCCGGTCCGGCGAGGTACTGGTACAAGTCAAGGCTCTATCCATCAATCCGGTAGATCACAAAACCTTACAGGGAAAAGGACAGTACGAAAACATTAAAAACGATCCGCCTCTGATTTTGGGTTGGGACATTGCTGGCGTAGTCGTTGAAAGTGCCGCGACCGCCTTTAAAGCGGGGGACGAGGTGTTTGGAATGATCAACTTCCCCGGCCATGGCAAGGCTTATGCCGAATACGTTGCCGCTCCCGCCGAACATTTGGCCCTGAAACCGAATTCCGTTTCGTTCGAAATGGCTGCGGGTACGGCTCTTTCCGCTCTGACGGCGTATCAGGCGATTCGGAAAGCGGCTGTACGGGCGGGCGAGCGGGTGTTTGTGCAGGGAGCCGCCGGAGGCGTTGGTTTTTTCGCCGTACAAATGGCCAAGGCTTTGGGGGCTTACGTCATCGGAACGGCGAAGGCAGAAGACGAAGCTCTATTGAAGGCCCGTGGACTCGATGAATGGATCAATTACCAGACCACCGATTTTGAACAGGCCACGCAGGGTATTGACTTTGCATTGGACACGCTCGGAGCTGAAGCCGCTGTGAAAGCCTTACATATTCTGAAACCAACGGGTCGGCTCATCACCATCCCGAGTGGAAAGGGGGAGGCCTGGAAAGCGGAGGCCGAAGTACGGGGCTTACAGGCGGATTTCCTGTTTGTTCATTCCAGCGGCGAAGACATGCAGGTACTCGCTGATTATCTAGCCAAAGGACTGATTCAGCCCCGGATCGCTCACACGTTTACCTTCGATGAAATCATCCAGGTACACGAACAAATGGAAGCCGGTACGCTCAGTGGCAAGATTGTCGTACGGTTGGATTCATAATGGTCATCCTCTACACTTGAAACGCATGGAAATCACCTTTGAATGTCTGCTTGTAACCCAGGAAACCGACGGTTCTTTTCAAACTACTTTAGCTCGAAAAAGGATTGATGAACTCCCTGCGGGAGAAGTACTGATTCGGGTTCGTTACTCCTCTCTGAATTATAAAGACGCTCTTTCTGCTTCGGGCAATCGGGGCGTCACTCGCCAGTACCCCCATACGCCAGGCATCGACGCGGGGGGTGTGATCGAAGCTTCCACTCACGCCGATTGGCAGGTAGGCGATGAAGTGATCGTCACCGGTTTTGATTTGGGTATGAATACCAGCGGTGGCCTTTCGCAATACATTCGGGTGCCCGCTCAATGGCTGGTTCGTCGGCCCGAGTCGTTAAGCCTCAAAGAAAGTATGAGCTACGGTACGGCGGGTTTTACGGCCGGGTTGAGCGTAGCGGCTTTACTCCGGTCCGGAATTCGTCCCGAGCAGGGCCCTGTAGTCGTTACCGGAGCGACGGGCGGTGTGGGTTCCATCGCCGTAGCTATTTTGAAACGTTTGGGGTATACCGTTACCGCTGTTAGTAGTAAAGCCGAAGCCCATGCGTTCCTTACCCGTCTGGGAGCCAGCGAAATTATTCCCCGTACTGAGCTAGAAGATACCTCCGGGAAAGCTCTATTGAAACCGCGTTTTGCCGGTGCCATTGATACCGTGGGTGGTTCGGTATTAGCTACTCTTATTAAAAGTGTGCAGTACGGTGGGGTGGTTACCTGTTGCGGCATGGTGAATGGGGGCGAATTGCCTTTGACGGTCTTCCCGTTCATCCTACGCGGCGTACAGCTCCTTGGAATCGATTCGGTTGAATACCCGATGGAGTTCCGACCGGAAATCTGGGAACACCTGGGCGGTGACTGGAAACCCGCGGATTTACCGAGCTTAACGCGAGAAATCACTCTGGCCGAAGTTCCCGCCTTCCTTGAAACCATGTTGAAAGGACACATGCAGGGCCGTGCTTTGGTCCGCATCGATTAGTACTGGCTTCTCTAGTTTCTTCCCCCTTTTCATTCATCCTTCCGATGAAACAGCTCCTTATTGCCTTTTCGTACTGGGCCCTTTGCTAGATAGGAGCACAGGCTCATTTCAAAATGGATAGTTTACTTATTCAACACCTCACGACTGAGATTTTGTGGTAGTATCGTATTCTCTGCAGTGCAATGATATTTTACTCGTGGAGGGTCTGCAGTCCTCGGTCGATCCGTTTTTGAAACAGGTGAAACTGAAAGTTGATCAGTTAGATGCTGAATCGGAAACCCGGCGGCGTCAAGTATCCATCAGCTTTCATTACCGGATTGGGGGTACGCATGCGATGGGGCGAGTCGCACAACGGAACTGCTACGGTACCTCCAACAGCACAAGGGAGTTAGCTCCAAACAAAAGAATGAAATAGCCCGCATGACGCTGGAAGATAAAACCAGTTTGCGGGCCTAGAACCACAGGAAGGCATTTATTGAGGAATTCATTCGTATTGATTTCGTAACGGGCGGTTAATATCCAGTTAACGTTGGAACTGTCTATTTGCGGGAATTTTACGCTTTATTCCCATTAGATGAAAAAATCTTTATTACTCGCCATCCTGGTTGTTTTGGGTACGTGCTGGCTTGCTCAGCCCTTGTTTGCCCAAACGACGCAAGCCTCGATTTTCGGGGTCATTTATGAAAAAGATAACGCACCCTTACCGGGAGCAACCGTTCAGATCAAAAACGAATCGACGGGCTTTACGACCGGAACCGTTACGAATGCCAAAGGTGAATACTCTTTTAAAGAACTTCCCCTGGGTGGTCCCTACCTGGTACGTGCCACCTTCGTTGGTTACGGTGAACAAAAGCGAACGGGCTATATGCTCAATCAGGGTGACGCCATCCGCGTGAACCTGACCATGCAGGAAGGTGAACAAAGCTTACAGGTAGTCGAAGTTGTCGCTTCCGGTCTGAAAAATAAGATCGAAGATATCGGTACGGCGACGGCCATTTCAGCAAAAGCCATGTTGACACTACCCGTAAACGGTCGGAACTACCGCTCTCTGATGGACCTTTCTCCGCTGAGCCGTGGGGATAACCTTTCGGGTCAGTTAGCCTCTTCCACCAACTTTACCATTGATGGGATGACGGCTAAAAATCCGACCTCGGCCGGGGCCACCACCAGCCGAAGCAATGCTCCGTATTCGATTTCCATGG
This sequence comes from Siphonobacter sp., assembly GCF_048595215.1. Classification (NCBI taxonomy): domain Bacteria; kingdom Pseudomonadati; phylum Bacteroidota; class Cytophagia; order Cytophagales; family Cytophagaceae; genus Siphonobacter; species Siphonobacter sp. The sequence continues at coordinate 15,766 of NZ_JBMDWJ010000206.1, read as the reverse complement.
AAGCCATTCGGGAGTTTAAAGTCGTGACCAACCAATATGACGTAACCTTTGGCCGGGCCGGGGGTGGTACGGTGAGTGTGGTAACGAAAGCCGGTACCAACAAATTTACGGGTAGCATTTTCAACTATACCCGGGCGAACTGGCTGTCAAGCCCCTATGATATTCGGGGGAACAAACGCGATGCTCCCTTCTCAACGAATCAGTACGGTTTCTCGCTGGGCGGTCCGATCATTAAGGACAAACTACACTTTTTCATGGTATGGGATCACCAGCAGGATTCTCGCCCGCTGATCATCGCAGATATCCAGACGCCTACGGATGAAAGTCGCTTTAACGTAACAAGATCTACCCTTGATCAGTACATCACCATTGCCCGTAATAAATACGGTATGTCGCCCGAAGGTCGTCAGTACGGTAATTTCGATAAAAAACGTGGTTCGGATGCGGCTTTTGCCCGGATCGACTGGCAGATCAACAATAAGCACCTGCTGACCCTGCGGAATAACTTTACCAGCGACGTTAACAAATTAGGTTTAGCCGATAACACGGCCATCAACCTGTATGAATCGTACGGTAACGATTACAACGTAGACAACAGCTTGCTGGCTACCTTACGCAGTACGCTGAATCCGCGGATGACCAATGAGCTGAAACTACAGCACCTGTATACCTACCAGAAAAGTAGCCCCGGCGATCAGTTACCGGGAGCCAACATTCCCCGGGCAATTGTTGAAAACGTCGCCTCTACCCTGACCGGAGGCCGGAATGCTACGACGAACATCCAGATGGGGGGTCACCGGTTTGCTCAGGAACGTTTCCGTAACAACGTCTTTCAGTTGGTAGACAACCTGTATTACAATACGGATAAAGTACAGTATACCTTTGGCTTTGACGTGATGTATACGAATGCTTACTCGGTGTACGGTAGTGAAGTAAATGGTCGCTTCCACTATAATGCGGAGGTAGATCCAACGACGGGTCGTACCATTACGGCTCTGGAAAACTTCAACAACCTGAAGCCTTACCGCTACTACCGCGAAGTGCCCTTGATGGACGACTGGGGCGTAACGGGTAAAACGCTTAACGCGGGTATTTACGGACAAATGCAAACCAAGATTGCCCGCGGTCTGGACATGACGGCCGGTCTGCGTCTGGATTATACGCACTACCCTTCTTCTCCCCTTAATCAGGATTTGTTCAACGAACTGGGTATTCGTACCGATAACAAACTGAAGGCTTTTGTCGTACAGCCCCGTCTGCAATTCACTTGGGATGTAAACGAGCGTCACACGGATTATGTTCGTTTTGGCGGGGGTGTATTTGCTTCCGACATCAACAACTACATGGTTATCAATAACCTAACCTTTGACGGTAAGCACCTGGCTACGGTGGATGTTCGGGGAGCAAACGTACCCACACCGGACTTCAATGCGTACCGGAATAATTACGGTAGTATTCCAAATCTGACTCGGTTCCAGTTGCCCACCATCAACACCTATGGTCCGGATGTTCGTATTCCCGTGGTGTATAAAGCAAACCTCTCGTACAGCCGCTTCCTGACGGATCGTCTTCGCGTAGGAATCGCTGGATATATGTCACTGGGTCGTAACAACTACACTTACGTAGACCGTAACATGGCGGTGGAGCCTTTCTTCCGTCTGTCGCAAGAAGGCAACCGGGGCGTGTACGTACCTTTGAACAGCATGCCTACGAGTGGCGTACCCGATTGGCTGGAAGGTCGAATCAGCAAGAAATATGGTCGCGTACTGGAATTAGTGAGCGAAGGAAAAGTAAACCAGCTTGCTTTCGTAGCCGACGCCACCTTCCGTTATTTCCGGGATGGGGAAATCACGGCTAGCTATACCTGGAACGACATTCGCGATAATACGTCTTTTAACGGAAACGTAGCCAACTCCGCAACCTTGTCCCTGCCCGTAGTAGATGATCCACGTAACCTGAGCCGGGTGACGTATTCAGACGGTCATTTCCGCAGTAAGGTGGTCTTCGCCGCTACGCTGCCTTCCTTCTACGGTATCACGATTGGGGTTCGTTACTCGGGCATCGGCGGTACGCGTTACTCGATGTTGTCAGGAGCGAATAACAACGGTGACTTCGTGGGTACGAACGATCTGGCTTACATTTTCAGCCGTACCAACGGTAGCGTTCCTGAGAACGTACGTACCGGACTACAGGCGATTTTGGACAACCCCGAGGCCAGTCAGAGTATCAAAAATTACATCCTCAAATACGAAGGAAAAATTGCGGAGCGTAACGGCGGAATCAATGGTTTCTACGGTACGTTCGATGTACGAGCCAACAAGAAATTCAAGCTTTACAAAAACCACGCACTGGAAATCTCAGCGGACGTATTCAACTTCTCGAACCTGTTGAATAAAAACTGGGGTGTAACGAAGACCCTGGGTACACAGACGCTGTATGGTTTACAAGCCGCTGGCTTCGATAAAACGGCCGCTCGTTTCAACTATCGTGTGAACACGGCGGGTGTAGTAAACCCCTCCGGTAACCCCTACCAGATTCAGCTGGGAGCCCGGTACAGCTTCTAGACAAACGCGTATCGGATAAAATTTAATAAAAAAGCACCGCGACCTCAAAGATCGCGGTGCTTTTTTATTGAGTCATAGCCTACACCGATACTCGTAAATTGAATCGCTCGAATCAGCAACTAATAACGAGCAACTGTAAACAATCACCCATCACTTCCGTCCCCTCCATTTGCTCAGTAAACGGTCAGCGATGATCTCGTATCCGGCGTCGGAAGGATGCAGACCATCGTAGGTCAGGGCAGCAGCTTCTTTGGGGTAGGGGTATTCGTCAGTATCGGGATTGAAAGGGATACCGATGAACTCTGGATAGGGGTAATCACGATACTGACCTGTTTGGGGATCTTTCAGGCGTTTGAAGCGGACGAGTTTTTCCAGAGCCAAATCCGAATCGTGGTAAAGGTCAACGACGGGGTACTTCTCCAGCTTTCCAATTTGGTTAATAGCCTCAACGACTTGTTCCAGTCGCTGCCCGTTCTTCTCCTGATAGGAGCCATACGCCTGATTCTTGAAATTATTGATGTACACAAAATCTACCCGCTGCATCGGCGTAATCAGAATGACCCTTGCGGATGCATTGAGCTGTTTAAACTTATCCAGAATGATACGAAACGAACCGTAAATGGTTTCGGCTCCGGTATGCTGTTCGTAATCCGCCAGCGTGCCCAGGGGCTTTGCCTGCCACCAGTCGTTCGTGCCCAGAAAAACGGTGTACACATCAGCTTTCACCAGCCCTAGCGATTCGATCTTTTGGGCAATCTGTACGGATGACCAGCCATTATGTCCCTGGTTGATATAATGGATTCGCGGGTGACGTTCGGTAATCAGGGTTAGGTAACCCTTGGAAATCCGGTGTTGGGTTTCATCGGTATGGTCATTCAAATACGTAATCGAGTCACCCAACGCCAGCCAGCTAATGCTACGGGGGGCCGAACCCCCACAAACCAGGAAAATGCTGACCAGATAAAGTAATTTTTTCATACGGTTAGAGATTCATTTGACGGTCCGAAGATAAGGCGATCCGTTCATTGTACATCCTGCACCCTCTCAATAGAGGTAGCCTATCTACTTTCAAAGGCAGAAAAAAGCTGGAACCTTCGCGGCAAGGCCTGAAGGTTCCAGCTTTTACAAAGAGTCACTGATCGGGGGTTTATTCTTTTTGTTGAATGTTTACGTGGCCCCGGTTATTGAATACCTCAAACTGAAGGTCTCCCGCTCTAATCAGCATGTAAGCCTGTTCCTGTAGTTCAGTAGCAATTTTGCTCTGATTCATGAGCAGGCTATCAGCTAGACGAATGACCGTATCGTCGTCAGCGGAAAAAGAAGAAAGTAGTATTTCTTTAATAGTAACGTGTTGGGCGACTAAAAATTCAAGGCGAGTCATATTCATTGGCGGATGGGTCACAAACTGAAAGGTATTGGGTTAAAAATCAAAAAACTCACTATACTGAAATGTTTGAAATGGGGCTGGATAAAGCCAATTGTGCATCATAGCGTAGGGTTTAAGTTATGAAAAGATAGGAGTAAGGGCGGAATAACTTACAATATATACACGCAGTTAGTTAATTGATAACATAATTTTTTAACTTTTGTTAAACGAGTTTTTGATTTTTATTAATCAGAAAATTTAAGTATAATATAGGATTTGTCAATCGCTTTAGCTACTCAAAAAACCAGAATTATTAAATTAGTATTGCTCATAATTATACCATCCATTTTGATCAATTAGACCCTAAATATGGGGGTCTAATTGTAGTTAGATTATATCTACTAACTTTTTTTTTAAGGCTTGTATGTTTGTGACGTTTACGGGTAGCGTTAGCAAACGTGCTAGCCCATTCGTAAACACGTGTTCGGTGCACCTCCGTTAGTTGAATTGGATAAGGGGATTTTCATGCAAACTAACGGAGCCACCTATTTCCAGAATGCCGATTTTATTAAATCTGGCGTTCGTTGCTGTGCATCATCCACCCACCTATATAGCTTATTTCCGTAACGGCCTGCCTGCTTTATAAGCATGGCAGGCTTTTACGGTTTAAGAGGTAGAAAGGGTCAAATCCTGCTGGACTAGTGTTGCTAAGCAACCGTTAAATTATTTCCTGAAGAAAATACCTGTTTGGTGACGCGATCAAACGTAAAGTCCAGACGCCCCAGATTAATACCGCCAAAGCCTACCTGATTCACGAGTACGGGCTTGCCATCCAGGTTAGTAAAGACTTTTGGTTCGGGTAAAAAGGTATGCGTATGCCCACCGATAATGAGATCGATATGCCGGGACTGAGCAGCTAAAATGGGATCGATTATCTCATCAGCACTACCTTTAAAGCCCAAATGAGAAAGGCAAATGACCAAACTGCACTTTTCTTCTTTCCGCAGAAATGCCGCTACTTCATTCGCCTTGGTCAAGGGATCGTGGTACTGCGTATCCCCGAATAATTTCGCCGGAATTAATCCCTTGGGTTGAATGCCCAGCCCAAAAACGCCGATGCGTAGACCGTTAACTTTGAAAATTTTATACGGCTTTACTAAATCCTGTAGCGGGGTATTTCTGAAATCATAATTGGCTACCAACACGGGGAAAGTTGCGTGCTCCCGAATTTGCTTGGCGTATACCTCCATACCGCCGTCAAAATCGTGGTTGCCCATCGTAATGGCGTCGTATCCCAGCATACTCAGGCTCTGTACTTCCGGCTCTCCGTGGAAAAGATTGAAATAGGGCGTACCCTGGAAAATATCCCCCGCGTCGAACAGTAGTACGTGAGATTCTTCCTGCCGGATTTTACTGAGTAAACGAGCTCGGTTGACGACACCACCTTTACCGGCATTACGGTCGCCGGGCGGAAAGGGATCGAGGTGACTATGTGTATCGTTAGTATGAAGAATCGTTAGTTTGAGCGAATCGGCCTGTGTTTGGGCCCAGCCATCAAAGCTACCCAGCAGCAAGGCTCCGCTTAAACCCGTGAGTTGTCGAAAAAAATGGCGACGATCAGAACGCATAAAAGTGAGGGGACTTAGCGGAGGGTAGTACGACCGTCCAGCTGGGGATTAAGAATTTGATTTTGCTGACCTTTACTAGTGAAATAATCGCGTATAGCATCCCGCATGAGGTAATTCAGGGGTTCTGATTTCAGGCTATTTTTCAGGAAAAAAGCACTGTCACCACCCGTAGCTACGTAGTCGCTGACCAGAATACGGTAGGTTTTTTGCGGGTCGAAAGGCTGACCCTTTACGTAGATTTCCAGTGGTTTTTTAGTATCCTTATCCACTACCAGCTTCAGACCAGACTGCGGGTCCTGACGGGCGGCGAGGTATTCGATAAACTGACGCATCGTTTCGCCCGATACCGTCAGTACCACCAGATCATTGTCGAAAGGCATGATTTCGTACACATTCCGTAGCGTAATATTGCCCGCCGGAAGTTCGGCTCGAATTCCTCCATTATTCATGTGAGCCAAATCAATCGCAGCTCCGTAGCGTTTCTGGGCCTGTTCGCGAAATAAATCCGTCAGTAGATCGCCCAATTCTGATTCTACGCCTCCTTTTTTAAGGTACTTAGCAGATTGTACCAGAACCTGATTCATGGAGCGATCTAGACTATCGTGGTACGTTTGCAGGTAGTTGGCTAGATTGGAACTTGGTCCGGAAACCACCGAAGGGTTGGACTGATCCGTTACTTCCAATAATGCCGATCCCGTGGAACGTGCCGCGTAGTAATGCGTACTGGAGCACGCAGATACGACAAACATTCCCAGGAGAAGGGGCCAGGTGTGTTTATGCATGTTGACTAAATGAAAGCTCATCCTACTACGAAAGTACGCAGGGATTTGTTCCAGTTATGCATAGAAGGTGTGCTTTTGTGAGCGATAGCCCAGCAAAAAACGGTAGTACGCAACGAAGAAAGTAGCGTTACTTATTTACTTGAAGGAAGGTATCAATGAAATTCCGTAAGAATAAAGCCTGCTCATAGTTAAGTACGCAGGAAGCTTCAAATTCTTCGAGTTGGCGGGAATTTTGATTAGGAACTGCAATGAGCAAGGTTATGTCTAGTCCTAGTTTGGAAATGGGCTCTTCGATAATGGGCATTTCTTCCACTTTAAGAATGGCAGGATTTCCTTCCTCCGACACCGCCAACTGAACATTATCCTTCATGAGGTAGCCATTGGCATTGAATTGTAAAGCGACAGTTTGCATGGATTCTCTGAGTTAATAGGTTGATTGGTAACTAATAAGTAAGCCTCTTCGTAAAAAACCAAGCCACTCCGGCTTAGTAAAGGCTAAGAAAAAAGGTTAAATCAAGCAACTACACTAATGCAGGTACCGTCGGGAGACGCTATGGGAAAACCTTACTTGCATGAAATGCCTGCCTTTTTTAGGAAGATCTGCTTTTCTGCACCGCCAGAAAAGCAATGAAGATTCCAGTGAATCCAAGAATTGACAACGGTGTGAGCATAGGGCTGGCAGTGTAATACCACGGTTTCTCTACGACACCATTCGTTGTTCAGAGTTTTACCCGATTTTCGATCACTTTTCAGGTAATCGAAAGCAGAAGTGCTAAAAGTACCTTTGGATTACTCTCAATCAGTCACTCGTCTCATATCGCTAGGCTGTCTGCCGGGAGCATAGGCGTAAAGGCATACGGGTAACAGATGTACGAGGGTCCTTTCAACCAGAATTTATTTGAGGGGTAGCCTCCGCATTGGTCCATGTTAAGGTTTCGATTACTACAAGATCCTGAGCAGGCGGCCCTGCATTCGTTTACCATTCGATTGATGCCAACCCCAGCCATTTGTCCAAAACACTAAGCCAATGTACTTAAGCATTTTATTATAGGACTATGGAAAGTTTTGGTAAGCTAATAGTTAATAAGTATATGTAAACTAATGTTAATTAGTTTTCTGAAAAACCGTCAAAAATTACCGTTTATCGAGTAAAATCGACCATTTATCGAAGATCAACAACATTTTAGCGGTTTGAGACCACTTTTGTATCACTTCATCGGTCAAAGAAGTGGCGGCTTTGATGACTGAGAAGATTAAACGTATGAAGGTCTATCTGTGACGACAGGTAGACCTTTTTTATTTGCGGTGAACAAAAATCAAACCGGACCTTATTTTACCGGCTACCCTGGGCTCTGATAGGTGACCAAATCAATACTGACTCCATTGGGATCTATAATCGCAAAATGATAATCTCCCCAAGGTTCTTTTCGTAAGTCAATGTGAATAGGTATGCCCAAGCTTTTAATGCGTGCATACTGCTGCTCAACATCGGGAATTTCGATGGTTAGATAAACGCCCGTTCCGGCAAAAGCCGGATGAAACAGCGGCTGTTGCGACGGATGATCGGGCAGAAGAAAACTGATTTCTGCCGTACCCAAAGGCTGTTGCAACAGTACGAAAAAGTCGTTTTCAAACAGGACCGTAAAATCCAGTACATTTTGGTAAAAGGCTTTGCTCTCCGCGAGCTTCGGTGTGATGATTCCTGCGTTCACCTTGAAGGTTCCAGACATCGTGCGTGTGTTTAAGGTTACCTAGCAAACCTCTGATGACTGGATGACAGCCGTATGTCAGCAGGGAAATCCGAGGTTGTATTTTTTTATTGGCGGAAAACAACGTACTCGGTTCGAAAAGTCTTAGGAGTGGGTGTATAAAAGCAGATACGTCCATTTTATTACAAGATGCCTGATATAGTATAATGAAAAAAATTAATAAGTATCTGTAAATCAAAGAAATATGGTCGAAAATAAGTGGAGTGGATTGAATTAAAAAGGGTGTTTCAGGGTTTATATACTAGCCAAGAAGCCAACCCTAAATCCGTATTTGATGGTAACCATTCCCGAGGAAATTACGTCTAGTTTGAGTCCTACTGTCTCCAGCCGATTGTGGTTACCCAAGCGGGTGCTCTTTACGCCTGACGCCTTGGAAGAGCCTTTCGGTCAGCGAATGTACCAGCGGATGCAGGCTCTGGATTTACCCATTGAAGTCTTGAAAAATAACCGCATTACGGGTTTGCGTGGTGCGGACGAACGCGAAACCTACCGAAACGCCAAGAATACCCTGGCCGTGGTGAAAGCTCCGCCAAGTGCCCTGCGGCTGCAACCTACGCCCCCTTCGGCCGACTGGCAGCTCAATCTGGCCGAAGGTTGTCCGGCTCACTGTCAGTACTGTTACCTGGCCGGAAGTTTGTCAGGACCGCCCGTTACCCGGGTTTTTGCCAATCTGCCGCAATTGCTGTCCCATACGGCGACCTACGAACGGGAAGACCGGGTGACGAGTTTTGAAGTAAGTTGTTACACCGATGTCATTGGTATTGAGCACCTTACGGGCAGTTTAGAAGAATGCGTCCGTTATTTTGGTACCCGCCCGCAGGCTCAGTTGCGGTTTGTGACCAAGTATGATCAGGTAAACCCCTTGCTGAACTTGCCTCACGGAGGCCGCACGCGGGCCCGGGTAAGTCTAAACGCCGAACCCATTGCCCGCCGCCTCGAAGGCGGAACGGCATCGGTGGCGGCTCGTATTGAAGCCCTACGAAAACTAGCGTTGCCCCGTGCCCTTGGGGGCGGAGGTTACGCGGTTGGGGTAGTACTGGCTCCCATCATGCCCATTCCCGATTGGCAGCAGCATTACACTGACCTATTGGATCAGTTAGCCGATCGTCTGGATTTTCCCTGTGATTTGACGGTAGAGTTCATAACCCACCGTTTTACCCCCGGTAGTAAGGCGGTATTATCCGGCTGGTATCCCAATATTGGCGTTGAAATGGACGAGAGCAGTCGGACCAGCAAGTACAATAAGTTTGGTGGCGTGAAGTTTGTGTACCGTCCCGAAATGATGCAATCCTTGCGAACATTTTTGACCCGGGCCTGGCAGGAGCGTTTCCCGAAAGCCCCGATTACCTACTGGACCTAGAAACCGAATCAGCCGAGTGGTAACGCCTCACCACTCGGCTGATTCATTCAATGGATACGAGTACAGAAGCCACGCTTCCCGATAAATTTTTCTTAGTTTTGTCTTTTACAGTATGCAAAACACCCAACAAAATATCATCGACGCCGCCATTCTCGTCTTTAACGAGGATTATTCAGCTCCGCTGGAAAAGGTAGCGGAGAAGGCCGCCATTACCCGGCGGACGCTTCACCGCTACTTCAAAACCCGCGAAGCGTTACTGATGAGTTGCCAGAAGGAAATGCAACGGAGTTGCCGGACCGCCATGATGCAAGCTCTGGATGCTTCGGATGATCCGCTGAAGCAACTGGAGAATATGGTGTACGCGGGTGTGGAATGCGGAGCCAAGTTTTCGCTATTCAGCAAACTACATACCCGACCGGAACATCTGCATTCCTCACAAAACCCCGATTGTGCTCAGTATGATGCCTTTTACTCGCGGTATCGGGGTGTGATCACTCAATTACAGGCTCAAGGTTTGATCGCTTCCGAATTTACAGCGGAATGGATTGCCATGTTTTTTAGTGGCGTGATTGCTGCGACGGTCAATGCCGAAGCAATGGGTTCCGTAGCTAAAAATAGTCTTAAACATTTTGCCTGGCTTTCGTTCAGTAAAGGCGTAGGTCTTTAAAAATTTTTGTTCCGAAATGTCACATATATGTGACAAAAGTCTTACGTTTGTGACGTTACTTTCCTGAAAAGACCATGAAACAATCCGTAGATGTCGTGATTATTGGCGGTAGTTACGCCGGTTTAGCCGGGGCCTTGAGCCTTGGACGGGCCATTCGGCAAGTCGTTATCCTAGATAGCGGTCGGCCCTGTAATCGTCAGACCCCCCATTCCCATAATTTTCTTACGCAGGATGGCAGTACACCTGCCGAGATTGCGGAACGTGCTAAAGTTCAGGTACTGCAATATCCTACGGTTCGTTTCCAAAGCGAAACGGCTGTCAGCGTAACGGGAGAGGATATGAATTTTACCGTGACTACGGATGCGGGTTCCGTTATACAGGCCAAAAAGCTGTTGTTCGCTACCGGCATTCGGGACCTGATGCCCGCCCTGCCCGGTTTTTCCGAAAGCTGGGGTATCTCAGTCATTCACTGTCCGTATTGCCATGGTTACGAGTATCGGGACCAGCTAACGGGCATTCTCATGAACGGAGAAACGGCTGTGGAAATGGGCCGCCTCATTCGTAACTGGACCCCCCAACTGACCGTATTCACCAACGGACCTTCCACTATTCCGGATATCTCAATTCTTAGTTCGCTTGGGATTACCATTGAAGAAACACCTTTACAGGAGATCGTTCACGAAAGCGGCTACTTACAGCATTTGGTACTCGCTGACGGTCGGAAGTTTCCGTTGAATGCCCTGTACGCCCGCCCGCCTTTTGAGCAGCACTGCGAATTGCCCCGGGACCTGGGATGCGTACACACGGAAGACGGCTACATTCAGGTAGATGCCCTGCAAAAAACGAGTATCGCCGGGGTGTATGCCGCGGGTGATGCCACGACCATGAAGCGAGCCGTGAGTGCCGCCGTCGCCGCAGGTACCATGGCGGGCGTAGCGATAAGCCGGGAATTTTTACCTTAAGTGTACGTTCAGCCGGGAAAAGCATCCCGGCTGAAATTTACATGAAGCGTGGGTCGGAGGGGTGTCCCGAAAGTTTGTAGGTACTAGAGTCGACAAAAAAATCGTATGTTGCGTAGGCTTTGTCTTTGGTTGAAGATTATCCAAGTCCTCTTCAGCGATGCAACTGTTACCCGCTCCCGCTTTGCTGCCGTTCATCCGGCACTATCTCTTCATCCGGCATTCGTTTGAAAGCGTACAAAAATTACGGTTGTTCTCGGACGGCAGTACGGGCCTGGTTTTCTCCTTCAATTCGCTTTTACAGGATGATCGGGGCGACCTGCTCCCGGCCTCCTTCGTTTATGGACAGATTAGGGAGTACAAAACGGTGTATACGAGCGGAATTACCAATCTGATCATCGTGGTTTTTCAGCCGTATGGGATGAGTTCTTTGTTAGGAATACCCGCTTCGGAGCTAAGTAACCAGATTGTAGAACTGGATCTCATACTGGGAGCGGCGAGCCGGGACTTGTATCACCAGCTCAGCGAATCGTCGAGTATTGAGACGAGTCAGCACCAGCTCAATCAATTTTTCGAAACCTTGCTTGAACGAGTAACGGATCATCCGCAACCGCTTGTTACAGCCGCTACGCAGTGGATCATGCAGCGAAACGGATGCTTTACGGCTCGAGAGCTGATGCAGTTCACGGGTTATGAACAACGGCAACTGGAGCGTAAATTCAAGGAAGTCATTGGCGTAAGTCCGCAAAAAATGGGCAGTATTGTTCGGCTGCATCATTTTCTCAAACAGGTACAACAGCCGCCGTATAAACATGGGATGACAACAGCGGTGTACGAAGCAGGCTATTACGATCAGGCTCATCTGATCCGGGAATTTCGGAAGCTGACTGGCCTTACGCCTTCACGTTACCTGAAACAGCAAAATCGTTTGGCAGTCAATTTCCTTCCTTCACCCGACTAAGGCTTGTCGAATTTGTACAATTCTGCTACCAGCGGGTTGCGTAGTTTTGGGGCCTACTCAAACAAGCCTCTTATGCGAACCTTAGTTATGGCCACTGCTCAGTTTGAAAACAAGAGTGGTGACAAAGCGTATAATCTTTCCATCATCGATCAACTGGCGGGCAAGGCCGCTCAAGCCGGTGCTCAGGTGGTTGCTTTTCACGAGTGTTCCATTACCGGATATACTTTTGCCCGACACCTGAGTCGAGAAAAACTGCTGGCTATCGCCGAGTCCATCCCCTCGGGACCCAGCACCGATGAATTGATCCGTCTGGCCCAAAAGCATCAGATTGCGATAGCGGCGGGTTTATTCGAAAAGGATGAACAGGATCGTCTGTACAAAGCTTACGTCTGCGTGGATCAATCCGGCGTATTGGCGAAGTACCGCAAGTTACATCCTTTCATCAATCCACACCTGACGCCCGGCGACGCGTATTGCGTGTTTGATCTGTACGGCTGGAAATGCGGTATCCTGATTTGTTACGACAACAACATCATCGAGAATGTGCGGGCCACCAAGCTACTCGGAGCTGAGATTATACTGATGCCACACGTGACCATGTGCACCCCCTCGACTCGTCCTGGTGCCGGTTTTGTTGATCCCAAACTATGGCAGAACCGGAAGTATGACCCCACTTCCCTGCGAGCTGAATTTGACGGACTCAAAGGGCGGCAGTGGTTGATGAAATGGCTACCCGCCCGAGCCTACGACAATGCCGTGTATGCGGTCTTTGCCAACCCCATCGGCATGGATGACGATCAGCTCAAAAACGGGTGCTCCATGATTCTGGACCCCTTCGGTGATATACTGGCCGAATGCCGATCCCTGGATAATGAAGTAGTAACCGCAATCCTGACCTCTGACAAACTTACGCAGGCCGGAGGCCACCGGTACTTACAGGCCCGCCGTCCTGAACTATACGGGGAATTAATTAGTCAGCCCCACGAATCCGAGCAAAAAGTAGCCTGGTTGCAAACCGGTACGAACGAAGCTGAGTAACGTTGCTTCCAACATCTCAGCGATGAGGCTTTGGATTACTTGAAGAGAAAATAGTAGGTTGGTAAATGCAACATTGTTGCATTTAAATGTTCATATTTGCAACAACGTTGCAAATATGAACCCTAACGTATTCTCTTCATGTTAAAAAAACTCCCCGTAACCGTACTGAGCGGATTTTTGGGAGCGGGTAAAACCACCCTGCTCAATTATCTCCTGCATCACCGTCATGGCTTGAAAGTGGCCGTTATCGTCAATGATATGAGTGAAGTCAACGTGGATGCTCAGACCATTCAATCGCAGAACGTATTGTCTCGTACCGAGGAACGACTCGTCGAAATGTCTAATGGCTGCATTTGCTGTACGCTGCGGGAAGACCTGATGGTTGAAGTAGAGAAGCTCGCTCGCGAAAACCGTTTTGATTACCTGTTGATCGAATCGTCGGGCATTTCGGAGCCCTTGCCCGTAGCTCAGACCTTCAGTTATACCGACGAAGGGATGGGAATTGACTTATCGGCGTTCAGTCGCCTGGACACGCTCGTAACCGTAGTCGATGCCTACAACTTTGCCAAGGATTTTGGTTCGATTGATACCGTCCGCAGTCGGAAGCTCAACCCAGACGATCAGGCCGATACGCGGAGTATCGTCAATTTACTGACCGATCAAATTGAGTTTGCCAATGTGTTGATTCTCAACAAAACGGATTTAATTACCCCGCATCAACTAGGGGAATTAAAGGCCATTCTCCAGCATCTTAATCCCAAAGCCCGCTTGGTCGAATCAAGTTTCGGTCGGGTAGAACCCGAACAGATTCTGAATACGGGGCTGTTTAATCTGGAGGAAGCGTCGCAGGCAGAAAGCTGGGTAGAGGAATTACAGAAAGGCCATCATACTCCCGAAAGTGAGGAGTACGGCATTCATTCCTTCGTTTTCCGGGATTCCCGGCCGCTGCATCCCGAGCGTTTCTGGGCGTATCTTCAGGAAGAATGGCCCGCGGGGATCATTCGTTCGAAGGGGTTATTCTGGCTGGCGTCGCGACCTGGCAAAGCCCTAAGCTGGGGGCAGGCGGGAGGCTCTTTACGGGCCGAACCGGCGGGTACCTGGTGGGCGGCTATTCCGGAGAAAGAACGCCTGTACTATCCAGATTATCAGGAAAATGAATTACTGATTCGGAAACGCTGGCATCCTGACTTTGGTGATCGGATGAACGAACTGGTGATTATTGGTCAGGACCTGACACAAGAACAAATCATTCGCGAACTAGAAAGCTGCCTGTGTACGCCGGCCGAAATTCGGCAGATGCAGGCCGGCGTTCACTTCCGCGATCCGTTTCCGAAATGGGAATAAGGCCTAAAAAAAGAACCCGAAAGTGTCGAGCTTTCGGGTTCTTTTTTTAGTTAATGGCAAGAAATCTTAGTCATTATGACCTTCGCTGCTTTCAAAACCCAGCAAAGTCAGGCGTACGGGTTTGGCAGATACTTTGTGTTTGGTGGTCGTAGCCAGCGTTTCGAGGTTAATCTGATGTACTTCACCCGTAGTCGGCAGAGCAATGTACGCAAACCGGTTAGTAGCTTCCAGTACGGGTTTGTAGGTAGCTCCTGCATCGGTCGTACCGATTACGTTGCCTTCTTTGATCAAGCGATTACTGGCTAACTCATACACCCGCAGTTTACCATCGAGCGAAAGGACGAGCAAACGATTCCCGGCATAATCTACCTTGCACTGAAAGGCATCCGTACCCGCGTAAATGGGGGTAATCTGATTGCTGGACAGATCGATGAGATACGCACCCTTGGTCGCAACAAAACCAATGAATTTCTTGGCCGCCGCCGCGTAGTAAATGCTGCCGAGACGGTACGCTCCAAAGCCGGCGGGATTTGCAATCATCCGCTGTTCGCCGTTCGATTGAACGACCAATACGCCTCCACTGGTAGCCTCGGCCGAGGTGTAGGCACCGAAAACCGCATGGGCTCCATCCGTCGCGTTGCCGTGAATGGCTCCGACTTCCTGCGTAGACGCGTGCGTCGTTTTGCCCTGCTTGTCAATGACGAGAACCCGGTTTGGACTTTTTCCGCTGGCCGGGGCCGAGGTTACCGCATAGGTACCATTGTCAAAAGCCGCCATGGCTCCGTGGTGCGGGACGAGTCCGGCGTTGATGACCTGCATCTGAGCTCCGGCGGTGTGAAAATTGGTTTCATTGCCCAGGCTCAGCGTACCGTCTCCATCGTTAAAAATCAGGGATTCCTGACCACGACTTTTGAAGTGCGTAGGCTTAAGGCCCGTTGCCGTAATGGAACCAAACTTGGGTGTACCTTTCTGATCGACATGATCAACGTGCGATTCGAAGCCTGAATCAAACACTTCCACCAGATTCTGACTCTGGTACAAAACGGCCGCAAAACGCTGAGAAGCCGTCGTGTAGAGGTTTGCTAGTGGGTATTTAGCGTCAAAAGTACTGGTGGTGCCGTCATAGGGATTAATCTGGGTTAACTGTTTGGATTCCTGATCCGAGACCAGCACCCGCAAAAATCGGTGTTCGCGGGTGGAAGAATCTTCGACTTCCTTGTCTTTCTGGCAACTCAGAAAGGCAGCAGATACTAGTACAAACAGGCCAAGTTTTTTAAACATACGCTTCATGTTTATAGTGGAGTATAAATGCAACAACGTTGCAAAAG
>NZ_JBMDWJ010000205.1:0-24036 GCF_048595215.1 Siphonobacter sp. | reverse complement strand
TTTTCCTCCGGCTGATGGGTTAAAAATTGCAGGGGCTTATCCAGGCCTTCAGTTAGATAATCCTGACCGGACAGGCGGGCCAGTTTGCCACCCGTGCCGGCGTTCATTACGTGCAGGATCTGGATACCTACTACGCCTCGTTGCTCGATGCTTTCGGTATAGAATTCCTGCGTAATGATCACTTCCCGAACCAGATCATGCGATTGGACGCCGCTGGCTGCCTGATCCGGAAAGTCAGCGATCATGCCAGGCAAGTAGGGTAAAACTTCCTTCAGATCTAGATCTACTTCATTTGTCGCCGGATTCTTTGCGTAGTCAAAAACAAAAACCTCTTTGGTTTCGTGAATGGCAGCCAGGGCTTTACCTGTATAGCAAACCCCTACTGAAACTGCTTTCTCAGGTAGAGCGACTTGGGGGTCTAAAAAATGATGAATCAACGTATTACCGGCCATAAGTACGGCAATACGTTGATCAAAGGTGGGTGGAAGATCGTGCAGGGTCATTTACTAACAATTGCGATGACGGCCAGTAGGATGGTAACAACTCCCCCACCCCATTTAAAGCCACTGATAAAACCCACTTTATGGGCTTTCTTTTCAGCAGAAGCCTGTTTTTTAGGCTGTTCGACTTTGTAAGTATGATAGGCAGCTGTAGTATCAGCCAACATACGCCCGGTAGAATCTCGCTGAAATTTGTAAGTAAAGGCAATACGTTGCCAGGCTTGTAGTGATGCGTTACTTGGTACGTTCATCTGCTCGGTAATACTGTTCGAAAAGCTTAACGGTTTCAGAGTCGCTTGTGACCAACTTTGAAAGCTGATCATCAGGCATAGCATCGACAGCAACAACCACTTTTTCATAGGTGCGGGTGATTTGTTTCTTTACTTGCACCCGGGCCAGGTCGCCCGGGGTTACAGGTTTGGAAGCGGGTTTACATTGAGATAAAACGAATAGCAAAAGCAAGGGAGTCACCTTGCGGACCCGGCGAATGACTGGACGAATAATCGTCTTTGGAATTTGTCTTGGATCACTAGGAATGATCCCCAACGTGTACAAGGCGTATTGAATGTTGATCACATCATCAGACGTCAATACGTTCCGGTTTTTCAGGATAGCTAGGACGATTAAAGCGATTACTACCAGGTAGCGGTTCCAGTGCTGGGAAAGGTTACTTTGTAACTGACTCATAGGCTTTTTTGAATTGGGGGATATTGTAAACTAAGGATTTGCGGTAAATCTCAGGATCACCGGTGAAGTAGCCAGTTTTAACGAAGCGGGCCGCGAATTCAGCCGTATCATTCTGGAGCTTAAAAGAGGCATGGTACCGCTTGTAGGTCAGCAAGTAGGCATTATCTAATAGACCCAGCTCCAGCGTTTTGTACTTGTTGTACGTACCCCCTTCATTTTTGGGGCGGTCCCTGGTACCATCGGTCGGAGACCAATAGGGCGTCTTTCGCCATAAAGCAGTGGTTACCCCTCCGGGATTATTTCCTTTTAACAGGTTATCCGATCGGCCCCAGGCCGTTTCGTGGGCCATGATGGCCATTAGGATTTCAGGGCGGATTTGGTATTTATCAGCGGCAATCTTTACAACACGCCAATACTTGTTGAAGAAGGCTCGCTTCTTTGGCGTGTTCATTTGTCTCTGTTCTTTAAAAACTTGCTTACGTAGAAAGTAATGGCGGTTAGAAAGACTGCCTTAATTGCCTGGATTAGAAAGTCTTGACCATGACTCAGGAGCATATCAATCCATCCCGGTACGGAGCCGATGATAAAGGCCGGCTCTAGTAGATAGTTGATTCGGTGATGTGTCTGCATAAGGGTATGAGTGAATGAAGCACTGATTTGTATTTCAAAAATTCACCCTATACACCCTGGAAAAAAGGACAGCACTATGGTTGGTAAGCTTAAGAACTGCGTAATAGCAGCCTTTACAAAAAAAGTGTTGTAAAATTACATCATTTTAAAAAAAATACTTGACAATATAAATTCAGGGCATTATTTTAGTGATGTAAAATTACACCAGTCAGTCATGCCCGATAGTAAATATTATGATGTCGAACGTTTGCTTACAGAAATATTCAGTCAGCCTGAGCCTGATCTTAGAGAACTTTTTGAAAAACGTATCTTGGATTTAAAACTATCCAATAGGGCTGTTCAAGCAGAATTAGACATTGAATACAGAGCACTTAATGGAATTTTGGATGGAACTCAGAAAATGGTAGACCTACTAGCTCTATCTCGTTTAGCTGATTTTCTGCAAATGCCTGTTGATAAAGTTGTGATACTTTTATTATATAAACTCAAAAAGCATCACAATCAAATAATTGAGTCTAGCGACAAGAAGGATTTTATTCTTAAGCATTTTGATATTGTCAAACTAAAAAAAAGTGGTTTTTTAGATAATATATCCGACTTTAGTCATATTGAAGAAGTAATTGTAAAACATCTTGGGCTAAATTCTATCTTTGATTATGGGAAAAATTCTGTAACTGCTGCCTTCAGTAGTGGCAAGCCAGTTCCTATCAATGAAATGACACGGATATTCTGGATTGAATCCGCTGCGACAATTTTTAAACATATAAATAATAAGTACCCTTATGACAGAGATGCCCTAATTAACTATATCCCTTCTATTAGATGGCATACTACAGATATAAAATATGGTTTATACCAAGTGATACGTGATCTGTACAAGTTAGGCGTAACTGTTATCTTCCAACCATATTTAACAACATTGTATGTAAGAGGAGCAACAATTTCGATTAATAATAGGCCATGTATTGTTATTACTAACTATTCTGTCTTTTATCCAAGCTTATGGTTTACTCTTATACATGAGCTTCACCATGTCCTTTTTGATTGGGAAGATATTAGGATTAATAATTTTCATATTTCAGGCGAACTGGATGTTTATGATAAGAGAGAGGTAGAAGCTGATACTTTTGCCAGAGAATACCTTTTTTCTACTGAAAAGTTAAAGAAAGCCAGTCCGCAAATTGATAATCAGGTATTTGTAAAAGAAATGGCTAATGCTTATGATATTCATCCTAGCATAATATATGCAAATTATTGTTATACTTACAAAGACGTTTCTGAAAAGTTGTTCGCTAAATACCGTAAGTTTATACCTGATTTCATTGAGGCTGTCAAGGCAATAGATAATGATTATAAAGAAGATTCGCCTTGGCTAAATCGTTTCACTGCCGAAGAAAAGGCGAAAAAGTATGAACAAAGCACTTTTCAAGGACTTTAATTTTTAATCTATGTCGAAAATCAAAAAAAAGTCTGTTAATAGACAGCCTCAAGTACCCGCTCAAAAGCAAGTCTCAGATGAAGATATTAAGAAATTTATATTTTCTGAAACTGAGAGTAAGTCAGATAGCAAATGGTTTGATGAAAGCCTTGACAGAGCTAATCAAAGGAGAGAACTTATTGTCAAAGACCCAAATTCAGACCATATTTCCTCTGAACCGAAGTCTTATGTAGTTACTTTCCCACGGGAATACTATCGACTACTTTATAAAGTTACAGGTATTCCTATGAAAGAGGATTGTTTTAAAAATAAGCCTCATATTTTCGCTAGAATCACTAATCATTTAATTTATCTACGATTTCCTGTAGGTACATTAGGCAGACTTAGAAAGTTAAATCCTAAGAATTCAAATGGTGTTCGTCTTTTTATGTACTTTCAGTTCCTCAGTGAAAAAGGCGAAGTTTCTTTAAAGCAGTTTATACAAGAGGCTATTGATGAAATGAAAGATAGTAAAGACTTAGCTGAACTTCTGCGGCGTTTTGCTAAAAGATTTGATCGCCCATACCAAGGGCACCTATTCGATAAAGTATGACCGAATTAATTGCGTTAAGAACGTTTACTTTTTGTTTTACTACCAGATATAGCTCTTTGCTAGGAGCTAAAACTGAATGCTTCGTGCGGATCTATGGTCTTTTTGAATCCAAAGATCAAATTCACAATAGCGTTATGATAACCTATTGGCATTTGATGTTATATCAAATAAAATCAGCAGCTACATCAAATGAACACAGCAAGTACTTTTAAAATCATAACGGAAGAACAAAATATCGAATTTGGCCACCATCTTGAAATTCAAGATAACGATCATATCCTATTTTCTGGCAAATTCGGCTCAGGCAAAACTACATTTCTAAAAACTTACTTCAGCGAAAGAGAAGATCAGTATGCCGTTATTCATTTATTTCCAGTGAATTACAGTATTAGTTCCAATAAAGATATTTTCGAATTAATAAAGTTCGATATATTATGGGAATTGATAAAAAATAACGGAGTAAAGTATGAAGACTTTGTTTTCCAAAAGTCACAAGTGTTTCAAAACTTAATCATTCATGGAAGTAAACAATTCGATAAAACTGTTTTTGGAGTCATTAAAGAAATAATGGGTTCAATCTCCGAAACCGGAAAGGCTGTAAGTACAGGAATAGGATTTTTAGAAAAGCTATTCGAAGAGTTTAACAAATACCTAGAAGAAATAAACTCATCTGATTTGAGTAAGGTTCGTAAATATATAGATTCCTTTCAAGAAGAAAAAGGAGGTCTGTATGAGCATGACATGTATACTGACTTCATTATTCAAGGTATAAATCAATTACAAACTGCTGGCAAAGAAGTTATACTGATAATTGATGATCTTGACAGGCTAGACCCTGACCACATTTTCAGAATTCTAAATGTATTTTCTGCACGCGTTGACCTTGCTCCTTATAATAGAGGAGAACACAAAAGATTCTCTAATAAATTTGATCTTAATAGAATTTTATTGGTTTGCGACATTGATAATATTAGACGAATATTTAGTGCTAGGTATGGCTTATCTACTAATTTTTCAGGATACATAGATAAATTTTACTCAAAGCAAGTATTTCATTTTTCTATTGCTTCTCTAGCTTCAGCGGCTGTACTACATATTTTACAAAGTATTAGTTTAAAAAATATAGGATTTTATAAGCCAAAAGTAGCAAATTATGAAGTAATTAGTTTTATTGATGTATTAGGCAATTATTCAACCTCGTTTGTGCAGCTTCTTGGAGCACAAGTACAAATGGGTCTTATTTCCCTAAGAGAACTTCTTAAGCTAGAAAATATTCATTATATAATTCCTACAATTAAAGCGGATAACTTCCCTAACAAATTTGACCAACTTGCTTGGATTTACATATCATTTTTGATGATCATATTTAACAATGACATTGATGAAATAGACAATATTTTAAACAAATCATGGAAAGAAGATTTTAATATTGATGTAGATGATTTAATAAGCTTGAATTCTTATTTACTTGGCTGTTTATTTGCTCTCAATAGGCCGGATTATAATTATAAATCGAGCATTGGTGCTCCTTTAAATTTTTATAACAGAATTGAAACTCGTGAATTCTTCCTACATCTTCAAGGACAATATAGGCACGAACATGATAACGTCATTTTCAGAAATACATTAGATGCTACTATTACAAAAATAGAAGATAAAAGTGGTCAAAAGATAGTCTTAGAACCTCATCAATCTAGTAGAGACCTGTATATTAAATTAAATCCTTTTGAATTACTTCTCTTAATTTCACAAAAATATAGAGACTTTGGTATGTTGAAACGTTAAAAATTTGGATGGATATGATCATCCTTTCAGGATGAGAAAAATCCTGTCGCTCATTTTTTATGAATGTATTATAGTTAGGCTACAAAACTTTTTATATGTTTGTGGAGAAAGTAGTTTAAAGGAACTTTGTAATCGTATCCTATTTGGGAATTGAAATTACCAATGTGTATTCCACCCTCCAAAATAAGTTCCGTCTTAATCGTACCCAATTGGAATTGAAATAAGAACATGTTTCCGTAGGCCCGCTAACCCCAGCCAGTCTTAATCGTACCTAGTTGGAATTGAAATTATCGCTCGGACTCGCTAGAAAAGAAATCCGAAATAGGTTTTAATCGTACCTTAACGGAATTAAAATACTTAGCGAATGCTCTTTTACCCTAAAAAAGGGCTTTTTTTCTGATCCGATATACCATTACACCTACTCCCCGGCTGGATAGTTATTTCGGCTTCAGCCGTCGCCGTTGCAAATAAAGTAGATTTACTCGCCATCCTCATGTAGCCCTCGAATAGGGATTGTATATTCGAAAATTAACTGGTTTTGCACAAACTGTGTTTCATAACATTTTATGAACCCGCGTTCATAAAACGTAGAAACTTCGTAAAAACAAAAAGTCCCCTGACTGTTAAGCCAGAGGATCAGAATTTATAAGGGATAATTTAGTACAACTATCCTTCAGATACAAATCCCTCCCCAGCACGCGAATCAAAAGGCTTGCCCTCATACCCGTACTTCTCCATCAAGGGCAGCAAAAGCGAGGCTACTTCTACAGTAATCGAACGCTCTTTTCTCAAGAGTTGCCGTACGTGTTTATCAGAAAAACCAGCCTCTAAACTGAAGGCTGAAGGAGTAAGGGAAGGACGCTTATCAAAGAATGCCTGCAGGTCCTCTATCGTTAAATCTTCGCTTACAGGAGACCGGGAAGAAAGTCCCTCAAAGGAAACTCTCTTTAGGATATACTCATGTTTTACCCACTTCGCGACCTGATTTAAACGCGAAAGATCTGGTTTGTTTTTAATGGCAACTACCCAGTAGTTATTTCCATCGTATTCAAAGCCTGCTCCCCCGTAATTATAAAAGCTAACTACCGCAATAAAATCAGGTTCATCATAGCCAACAACGACTAAATTATCGTGGCTGAGAACAAATTTCGATTTTAGTTTTTTGACAACTACGTGTACTTCGACAGGCCCAGAAAATTCATTAGCGAACACATCTAAAGCTCTTTCAACCAACTGGTCGTCGGTCAAATTTTCTTCTTCTTGCTGTATCTGCACAACGATACGGGGGTTAGGTACAGCAAAGACCATTAATACCGAAATCTCGATACGAGCATGACGCATATACTTTTGGGCAAAATCCTTAAATCGGGCGATTCGAGCAGAATCAGTAATGGATGATAATCGGTCAAATGACTCTAACATTTTTTTTATGGTTGTAAGCCGGGGTTTCCCCCGGCTTGATTTAACATTTAATTACTCTCGCGTCACTTAATCGGAAGACAGCGATTTGTCCGTTTTGCCGTCCGAATTTCAAGGCTTCGGCTTGCTTCGATTCGGGGAAAATCCTTACGCTATCGAAGTAGTAAAGCCCGGTTTCTTCGTCTAGCCATCCCCCTACGTAGCGATCATGGCTTTCTGCATGGAAGATGACTTTTTTAAGGCCTTCCGTGCCGAAGCAGTTTTGAGTTTCAGCGTAGGCTACCACAATTCCGGTAGAAGTAAACGCCTTGATCATTTCGAGGGAGGGGATCGCAACGGTGAAGCCTTCAGGGTTAGAAGCGGCGATCGAGAGAAGGGACTGGAACATTAACTCGGGACAGTTTTTAGCGGGGTGTCTCCCCTTTTTGTACACTACAAAGATACAACACAAAACCGTCTTGCTCCAAATTTCGGAGCAAAAACATTTTTATATTTTTTACATGATTTTAGTAAGCTATACTTTTTACATTTTCGCTTAAATTACAATCCTATTTGTTATCCAATTAAAAAAATGGACCCCACCAAAGAAGAATCAAATGTCTATGCCCTAGATGTAAAAGATAAATACATCTACATATCCGATGCTAAGAGCGGAAAGAACGGCTATTTCTGTATTGGATGTAAAGCTGAGTTAGTTGCTGTTAAAGGTGAAATAAATAGACAACATTTTAGACACTACGCTGATGACATCGCATTAGCTAATAGATGTCAGTATAAAGACGAAACATATAGACATCAATTAGCTAAAGATATACTTCAGCGTTTAAAAAAAATAAAAGTTCCTACTACACTAAAGTTTCCTCCAGAGTCAACAAAAAACGGTTACATTTTACAAAAATCTCATGTAATAGAAGCCCATTCTGTTGAAATTGAATTATCTTTTTTTGAAGATAATCAAGGCAATGTAGTACATGGCAAGAATTTCGAAGGTGATACAGACAAACATTTCCTAATAAAACCGGATGTAACATTTCTTAACAAAGAAGGTAATCCCATTCTCTTTATTGAGCTGGTGGCTACTCATAAAGTTGACAAGGAAAAACTGTTCAAGATAAGGCTTCTTGGTATAGATACTGTTGAAGTCTCCATACCTAAAGATTCAGCGGAAAACATTGAAAAGGCATTTTTAACTACTACCCATACCAAATGGCTTTATAATTATGAGCAAGCAAATGCTTTATACGCTCCCTCCCTTAACTCAGAGGAAGTATCATCAATTGATGGCTTTGAAAAGCGAATACTTGAATTCGACGAAACTTACGAGTGCAGAAAAGCAAAAATTAATAACCTTATTCGAGAGATTGAAAGATGTTTGGAATCAGAACCGTATCGATCAGCTGACCGAAATCTTAGAAGCGAAATCTCAAGAGTTGAAGCAAATCAAAATTCAACACGAGTCGAATGGGAAAATCTACGAAGCTCAATTCAACAGCGAGTTAGAAACAGCTTTGTACCACGACGAGAAAAGTTTGAAGAAAAAAATCAAAGCTTTAGAACAGAGGAAGCTGGATTTGAAAAAGAATTTGACAATCTGGAAGGACGATATAAATTCAAAGACAGCCAGCTTGGAAATGAAGAAAAAGAACTTAGAGCAGGATGCCAAGAAGAAATTGACCGAACTGAAGCTGAAATTGAGCGAACTGAAGCTGAAATCGAACAGATTGAAAGAGAAATCGAACAGCTTGAAAGTAGAATTACAGGAATTAGATCAGGAGGAGACACGCTTGAACAACGAATCGAATCTCTTAGAGCAAACAGTGAAGAACGAATTAGATATGCTCAAATACAAACGCAAGGAATTAACAAGGATATTAAGCAAGCAATACGAAGAACAGCTGAAATTAAAGAGGAATGCGACAGAGAAATTGAAACAGGACGAGCAGAGCTTGATGCAAGATATGAGAAGTTACGAGGAGAAGCAGCTACAACTATTAAGGGAAGAGATCTTAGCAGAGTTGGGCCCCTTACCAAAAGAATTAGAGACATATTGGATGCAAGGAGATTTACAATGGATCTCAAGGAAACTGACTGGGCGTTTGAACGAATTAGAAAAGCGAAAGAATTATTTGATAACAAATCTTTCAAACATTGGACAAACTCTTGAAAATTTCCTAGACCAAATGGATAGAAATACTTAAAACTAATAATTCCCTCCCAAGATGGGAGGGAATTATTAGTTTTAAACTGCTACGTTGGCATCGTCCATAATGGACTGACGTGCACCAAATTCATCATCAAACTGATCCGTATAAATCTTCGCATGCAGGTTGTCAAGCTTTCCGGATAATTGCGAGACTACATCCGTAATTTGTGCAACGGCCTGGAGTAATAACGGATCAGTACCACCTGGAGCCGTAGTCCCAGGCGGCGGGGAACCGGCAAAGCCTTTTGTTCCGGACGCCCGGCGTTCTTCCAGCCATTCCAACGTAGGACCGGTGGCGGGGTCCATGATCTGCCAGTTGGGAGCAACCCATTCCGGACCCTTCTCCCCCACCCTGACGATCTGACCTTCGTTCCATTTACCTCCAACGGGTCCACCTTTGGCGTAAGCAGGTATTTCCGTACCAGCAATGACAGCCAGCTGAGCGGCCCCGGCGATTCCAGCGGCAACCATTGCAAAGGGGTTGGGGGAAGCTTTCAGGATTGCAAGTGGTATTTGTATAGCGGCTTCAAACAGAGTGGCTTTCTTTTCAGCTTCGGCCTTGCGGCGGCGTAGTTCCTTCTGCTTTTTTTCGTAGCGTTCATCTGATTTCTCTTTCTGAATGTTATACTGTTCCTGCGTAATGGCTCCCTTTTTCAGCTGATCATCCAGGCGTTTATCGTTACGGGCCTTAGTATTATTCATCTGGGTTTCTTCATTCTGAAGCTGCATCGATGTAATACGGCCAATGCCTTGAATGCCGGCGTTGAAAACCTCCAAAATATCGACGGCTAGTTGCTTGTTGAAATCCCGGAACATGGCGTCCCGCTCCAGCATATAGCCCCGGATAATCTCGTTTTTCTGTTCCTCGGTCTGGTTGGTAACATCTAGTTCAGCCTGCATTTGCAGATCAAGCATAGCTAACCTAGAGTTCAGAATTGCCATTGGATTACCGCTTAATTCAGCTTGACGAACGTCATTCCCTAACTGGCGTTGCTTGTCTGCTAGGGCTGACTGCTTACGCATCCGGATGTCTTCATCCGTGAACAGCTGCCGGTCATTAATTCCCTTTTTTTGGATGGCTGTAACCTGGTTCTGGTAGGCTGTTTCCAGGTTTGAAAGGGCTACGGCGTTTTCCTTGTACTTTTCCTTTTCTTTGTCATGCTGAGCTTTCAGCCGGGCCAGCTCCTGTTCCTCCTGGACAATAGAAAGATTATAGCGGGCATTAAAAACCTCCTTCTGGTTGTTCTGCTTGGCTTCTGCGGAACGTACCCAGTTTTCAGCCTCCTGCAGCTGAAGGTTTCGGGTAGCATCCACCAGGCGGGCGGCGGTTTCGAGTTCTTCCTCCTTCCGCTTTTCGGCGTATTTCTTCCGGATTCTGTCAATATCCAGGTTCCGGCGATCTTCCAGGGATTTGAACAATGCCGTTTTATCGCCTTCCTGGTTTACAGCATCCTGAAGTTCCTTAGCGTACTGCAACGTACGTAGTTGTACTTCCCGCTCTTCCTCATTTTCGATCGCCTGCAGGTGATTTTCGGCGATCGTATTCTGGTTCTGAATTTCCAGTTTAGCCAGTTCAGCCAAGTGTTTTTTACGCTTTTCACGGGCGGCTTTTCCGGCTTTATCTTCATTTTCACCCGCTCCCCGGTTAATGTCTGAGATCATTTTTTTATTGGCAGCTTCCGTTTGATCCAGATCCGCTAAGGCGTTCTTACCGGCGACTACTTTCCCGGCCATACGGGCTAACTGTTCCCGCATTTTAGGCACGTCGTAAGCCCGGGCGGCTTTACGATTACTCTCCAGGTATTTGATTTGCTTATCGAGCTTCCCGTACGTTCTTCGGGCTTCAGCCAGGTATTCTTTAGCATAGGCTCGTTCCTTTTCAAACAGGTTTTTACCTTCATATTTGCTAAGGTTCTCTTCCGTGGTGCCCTTGCGATAGTCGGCATCCCCTTCCTGACGTGCCTGTTTTTCTCGCTCAGTCTGGGCAGCAGCTTTTCGGGCATCAGAGGCCTTTCCTGACGCGTCAAATAACTTTTTCACACTAGCAATCGGACCCAGTGCATCCGTCCAGGTCAGATTCCAGTATTTGCGAATGTCGGCTACCCAGTCAAAAACCCCTTTCAGCGATTGTACGACAGAGCGGAACCCAGAGCTCTGGTTTTCGGACCAATCGAATAGCCGATCCCAGGATTTACCCGTCGCTTCGAGATCTTCCTTGAGGTTATCCATCCGCTTAAGGGCCTGATCCGTAGCTTCGGTGGTGCCGGTCATTTCCTTGGTCAGCCTAGCAACTTCACCCCGTAGATCGATTAGCGTTTTGGCGGCTACTAAGTTTTCCTGACCAAACATCTTGATCAGCTTCTGAGGTGAAAGCTTAGCCAGGTTATCAAGCGAGGTATTTACACCAACAATCGACGGATTCAGCTCCTTATTGGCCACCATCAATTTGCTGAAGACATTACGCAGGGCCGTACCGGCTTCTGATCCCAGGATTTGACGCTTGGCCAATACTTGCACCAGGGCGTTCGACTGTTCAAAGCTGATATTAGAGGCAGATAGTACGGCACCGGCCACCTTGAAGGATTCGGCGACCTGGTTGATTTCAGAACTTCCGGCAGCCGCTGACGCCGCCAGTACGTTCATGTACCGGGTAGACTGATCAGCTCCTTTGTCAAACTGGTTAAGCGAGCCTACCAGGGCGACAGCAGCGTCTTCTATGCTTAAAGCTCCATCCGCCCGGGAAAGCGTGATCGCTTCCTCAGTAAGTCCAGCCAGTGCCTCTTTGGCTCCTAACAGTTCAGGTTTGATCGAGCCAATTTTCTGCATGGCTCCAATCACGTCGGGCACGGACATATTGAACTTCTTACCCATGTATTCAGCGGCATCCCCGTAGTACTTCAGATCAGCGGCATCTTTCTTGAGATCAAGTCCCGTGATTGCAGCCATAGCCGAAAGGGCTGCCGATTTTTCAGCAGCCCGGTTTAGCCCTTCGGTGACTTTCTCTATAGCTTTATCGATGAACTTTTCAACAAGCTGTATACCCATCGTGGCCACGCCTCCAGCAATGCCACCAATTAAGGCAGCTCCCCCCATACTACCAAGCCCGATTCGGTTGGATACAGCCTGTTTTGCCGTAGCAAACCAGCCTTTTTTCTCAGGTTCTGGCGGGGCTGGCTCCGGTAGGGACATGGCCTTTTTACGGGCTTCGATAGCGGTTTTGTAGTCTTTTTCGCGTTGTACTAACTCCTGCAGCTTTTCCTCGTAGCCCTCCATGGTTGGGGCCATTCTACCCATCTCCAGACGGGTTTCTTTCATAGCCCGCTGAAGCTGCGTGTAGGACATGGCTTCGGCTCCGATTTCGACGCGTAAGTCCTGAATTCGTTTTTTTAGCTCGATCTGTTCAGCCTTGATTTTCTTACGGACGTTAATATCTTCTTTCGTGCGTCCCGTCAGGTCCTTGATACTTCGGGACATAGCGGCGTAAACCGCTTCTAATCGTCCAAGTTCGTTAATCGACTGGGAGGCGTCGGTAACGACTTTGGTGGTCGTGGTTTCGGTGTTTAATGACATAATTATACATTCAGTGTGGGTGGAAGCTTGGGTAATTCGGGTAAGTACTCTTCGATAATCTGAGCGGAAATGGCCTCCTGTAGCCAGTGGATTCGGCCGTACATGGTGGTAGAATACCAGTTTTTACGGGTACGCTTATGGCGTTTGTCCTGCTGGGTAGATGATGTGGAGCGGGTACCCTTGCGGCTTTCGGCGAAGGAGGTCCCTTTTCCGACCCCCATATCAATGAAGCGTCCGCTCATGCGGAAAGTGAAGTAGGCTACTAGGTAGCCATTGACACGTTGCTCAATACGGGTCTTTACGAAGTCTTTGGCAGACCCTTCAGAAAATTGGACACCCTGCTTTTGCAGGTTATGGGCTAGTCGTTCGCAGGTATACCGTACCCACTCTTCGAAAAAATGCTGGGTTTCATTCACGAACCGAATAAAAACCCAGCATTACGCGGAAAAAAAGACAGCCTCAGTGAGTTCCGAAGCTATAGTGTATTAGTAATCTAATCGTTGAAATAATAATATTTTAGGCAACGCATGAACATTCACATAGAAATCTATTAGTTCATCAAGCAACTTAACTTTGTCATCCTGCTCGTCCAAAAGACGCAAAAGTTTTCCCTTCATATTAATAACAGCACTTGGATCAAGAAGCTGTATTAGAAGATCATCTATATGAGCTCTTTGTTTTGTTTGCCTTTCATCTTCACGTGGATCTGCTCCAGCAATGTTGGTATTAAAACTATAACTTTTAATAATTTGAGTATCATTATGTCGAAATGCAGTAACAAACAACATTTGATTACGAAGATTTTCCAGTTGTTCTAATCCTTCATGCAAATTTTTATGTGCACCCGCATTTGACTTTACAAAATCAATTAATGTAGTCAGAATGCTTTTTTTGCTCAAAATCGAATTCAATCTTTCAGTAATCTCTCTTTGAGAATTACTTAAAATACTAAAATAATGAATATCGGCACTTACCACATTCTCGTTAGAATCCAGAAATTGAAATGAGATCTTATCATCAAATCTATATCTACTTAAAGACCTTTGCTCGACGACTGTTAGTACATCAATCCAATTATTGAAATTGATAGGCGGATTATTGGGATTATTCATAATAAATGAAAGTTTAGGTTAATTATCAATCTAACCAGTCATTTGAATCAATTAAAGTTCCCGGCTGATTGAATCCGGCATCTGCTTTAATAAGCATTTGAAACGCAAACCCTACCTCGTTATCATCACCGGCACCCGCATAATACTGGCCACTGAAAGAATCTCCTACGGGTTGTCCGATCGGGAATATTGCTCCAGTATCATAGGCCTCGTGAAAGTCGTGTAAAACCTTAAAAAACAACTTGCCGGCTTTGATCTGAGCCTCGGTCTTTATGGCAAGCTCCATGGCTTCATCATCCATATCACAACGCTGATACAGCTCAAAATCGCACTGGTAGTAGTCCCTGAAGACCCCACCTTCCAGGCGGCGTTGAAGCCGGGGCTCATAAACCATCAGATTCAAAGCGGTTAAATCCTGAATAAGTCCATGGAGGGATTTTATACTCGATCGCAGAAAGTTAAAACGGTGGATTTCCTGCTCTGGATCATGGCCAAAAAGCTTCTTTTTAGCCAGGCCTTCAAAGTATTCCTTATAAATTGTTAGGTTCATGCGGGTTTACGGTTTCGACTGGCTTCTTTTACCCTATCGGATTCCTGAAGCTTTTCCTGATAGTTGTTGAGTACGTCGTAAATATTAGTTGCATCCCATTCGGCGTAGTTGGTAGCCTTTTCAGCCAGACCATCCAGCAGCCGGGCATATGAACTACCAATCTGAGCAGGCGTTATTTTCGCTGAATCCGATTCTTCACTACTTTTTTTCCCGGACGAAAAGATTCGGGTGAACTGGTGCATGAGCACCGATCTGGAGCCCAGGTACCAAAGAAAGATTGCTTGCTTTTGATCCATAGGAATCCGGGAAATGATTTTCTTCCGATACACCATCTGTTCATCCAAGATCATCAAACGCTCCGGAACGGACTTGTACCAAAGTTCGGTATAAGGCTTCCGCAAATACAGCACTGATAGCAGTTCGTCGAGATCCTTTTCATCTTTAGTTTCCCGGTAGCGGTAACCAATTTCTTCAGTTTGCCGGTACTGTCTGAAGGTAATCGTACTCAGGGCATCCCCGGGGCCGTAAAGCTGTTTAAAACGCCTTAAAACCGGGAATTTTTGCTGATAAAAAGGGATCGTATTACTCAAGAAATGTTCGATTTCCGGCGTAAAATCAAGCATTTCAAGCATGGCTTCAGCTTTGGTGAGCTTAAAAAACCAACGAAATCGTAGCCATAAGCGGCCGGGCCCATCCATTAAGCAGAGCAGAATCATCAAAAAACGATCGGAAGCCTTCATTTTCCGAGAATCATAGCGTACGATCGCCCGTATCTGGCCCGGGGTAGCCTCGTTGTAGTTACTGGGAATAGCGAATAGCCGGTCCTCGATAAGAATGTTTTGCATAGCTATTAGCCAGTTAAAGAATTCGTGGGGGCTTTGAAAACTGTATACTAGCTAAAAGGTCATTACGATTGATAAATACTTTCTTTCCAAAATCACCCGACCGAAAGTATTGAGTCTTTAACCGACCCCCGGAAATTCCGTATTTAACTAGCTTCTGAGTCTGGATGGAATCGCTGTCTGCATATTCACATACCTCTCTACTCGTAATCGTTGCCTCATAGAATTCTTGGTTTTCCATGAAGTAGACTTTCGTTCCTAGGGCATATTCAAACTCGTGATTAAACTTCAAATGGCTATCACCGTTGTGAAAGGCTACTTCGAGATTATAGAGTTCTTCCCGTTTCCGCTCCCAGGCATACGATCCAGCGGCTAACGCATCGAATTCGGTTCTGGTTAGCTTGATAAGGTTGCGTAACTGAGTTTCGTTAAGACGCACGTACGTTTTTCTAGACATAGTTTTGGTAGTTTGGGGTGATGGGTCTATTGCTTAAAATGCGTAAATGCGATCGGTGGATTTATTAAGCGTTTCTAAAGGGTGTGAGGTAGGATTTTCGGGAATGACGTAGCCCAGATCTTCCGCATTTTGTAAGACAAAATCCATCATCCGGGCAAGCATTTCCTGCCCCCGGGCAATGGATGTTTTATACAGATCCGCAATCAGCCCAGGATCTGCCGGGCGGGCTCCCCGCTGACGGTTGGCAGTCGAGTTATCAAACTGGGTGATTGTTCCCTCCAGGTTCATCACTACGGCCCGGGCGTACAGGCCTTCCCCTATTGTCAGTAGTCCCACGGCCGGCCGGATGTAGTCCTCCAGTAGCGTTTCTTCTAAAAAGGTGAGGGACGTACTAGCTTTCTGCTTTGCCTTCAAAGAATCGAATACCGCTGGGATGATCGGCCGGACGGATGAGAGTTCCACCCGGGCAATAGTGGGCACCAGAGCTAGAAATCCATCCCGGGCCACGGTAGCAGATTGAGCCTGATTAAATTGCTGGGAGGTATGAAAGAATGTACGCGTGAGTTGCTTGTAAACGCTCGAAGCTGACCAGGCCGCAAAAACCGACTTCGCTCCATCTTCCAGTAAACCAATCAGGAATTCTAACGCACTGTGTGCCGCTTTTTCAAATTCCAATCGGGCATTTGCCTTAGTTTCCAGCGGAGCCGGCCGGCTTGATTCAGAACTTACCTGCTGCACGCCAGAAGTTGAAAACCGAACACTCAGGCGGTCAAAGCCATTGAATACCGCATAGTTTACCAGGGCTTCACGCAGAAGATCCACGGCTTCCGCATGTTCCGGATCCGTAGCATTGAGAGCGGCCATTTGCTCTTTGCCTACAACGGGTATAATGTTCATCCGGTAGGCTTCCTTCAGATAGCGGCTCAGGTGTTCAACCGTTAGAGCCGTTGTAGCTCCAGACAGATACTTTTTAAGGACGTTCTGATCCGGGATAATTTCTTCAAAGTTCATGGGGGTTAGGCTGCACGCTGCGTTTTGGTTTCAGGTTCGGGTACAGTGTTCCGCTTGGAGGGCGTAGTTTCGGATTTGGCCCGGAAGAAGGGCCGCTTAAACCAAATGCGAAGCGAGTAATCCGGATCGATGCCGTTATATCTGGCCGCCCAGAGAAGCGGCTCGAAAATGGCATCTGCGTGGGATTTACAGAGGTTTAGGAAAATATTAAACGCTTCTTCTTTGTCAGAGCCGGCACCGCCAGATCGGTTGGATCCCGGTGCATCCCCAATTAACCGGGGATCAATCCCCAGAGCCCACATCAGGTGCGTACTGGCTTCAGCTGAATCTTCCAGATATTCACCGGAGAACGTTTCTTTATCGATCAGTTTTACCCGTAAACCTTCTAGGGGCGTGTTCAGCATTTCAAAGCCGTGCCCCATCGTTTTTTCGGAGGTAAAAAGCGACTTTCCGGAGTTCTCTAGGCCCGATAAGAAATCGTTGATTTCCTGCTTTTTCTTTTGATGGAAAGCGACCCGGGCTTCGGGTGTCATAGCGTCATAGGCAGGCTGGCCACCAGCCTGATCCGCCCACCACCAATCCGGAATGACGATGATGTATTTGATCGTCATTTGGTTCTCCAGTAGGAATTTTTTGAATTTCGGTATCAGCATGGCCACGTCGTACCAGCCAGATTCAATGGCCGCCTGCCAGGGAGCCATCTGGTAGTAATCCGCATTGGAAGCGTCGTAGGACCTGAAGACGTAATCGAAGTTTTTTAAATCCTTTTGTACTTTCTGCTGAGCAAGAAAATCATGGGAGTTAATGACCGGCAGGTTTATGGTCTCTTTGCTTTCGGTACCCGTGCCGGCGAATAAATCCCAGTTGGCATTCATGAAACATCTTTCAATCAGACCACTGGTATTTTGCAGAGCCCACCGGGTATGAATGGCTTTGCCAGGAAACAGGCTGACCACCTTGTTTTTGTTAGCCGAAAAGATCAGACGCGGCATCCGGTTACGAAACCAGAAATGATCATGGATCGATTGCTGGAGTGCGGCCTGTGTAGCTGGACTATAGAGCAGCTTATTCAGCTCAGGGATCGGCGTCTGATCCATGTACATTTCCTTCTTTTCGGCATCGTAACGCTCGATACCGTACTCAATCCCATCGCCGTAGATGGCCCGGATCAGGAACGGGATCCCGTTTTCCCCGCCGATGATCGTCGAGACTTTCCCCGAATCATACGCCCGGTTGGGAAACTGGTTATCATCCCCCCAAAGAGCTACGCCCAGGGAATGCAAATGCTCCAGGCGTTGGGGCGTTAAGGGCTGGTAAACTTTATCCTTCAGGCCTGCCCGGGTATCCATCCGGATGAGAGCTCCGGAGCTAGGCAAAAAGACGGCATCCGGAACATTCGGATGAATGACTTCTTTGTATTCAGCTGACATAAGGTTTTATAGGCGGACTTCCCGCCAGTGTGGGTCGGTAAATAATTTGAATTCTGTAATGAGGCGAATACGCACGTCGATGATCCGCTTGGTAGTCGGATTGTAGATTTTGATGATACCCGACTTCCAGACTTCGGGCAATCGTTTGCGATGCACCGGCACGTACTCCCTACGCTCCGTGACGGGTAAGTCCGCATGATCCCGGGCCAGCTGTACCCCTTCCCAGGTGATGAGCTCCCCGCCGGTGTTTCGAGTCAGGGACAGGGTAACAGCTTTGATTGAAAAGCGAACGGGTTTATTGGAAGCGTCTTTACCCTTGATTGCTTCCAGGACCTCGGATAGTTTGATGTTTTCCACGAATCGAAATTCACCCCCTACCCCGCTGGAAAAAAGGACAGTGTATTCTGGTGTAATTGCCGGCGTTTAGGCCCAAAAAACGCGGCAATTCGGCCATTTGGGACACTTTTTCAAAGTTCAAAAACACAAATCGCTGATTATTAAACCATTAATCAAAAAACACTTTTTTTTCAGAATTTTTGTGTCGATTGACTGCTGGCCCGCACTGACTTTAGAAAGCAATTGCCTTTTGAAAAATCATCGAAATGTGATCCGGGCACCCCTACCCCCTTTGAAGGTCAGCAGGTTATCCGGCAATCGCTAGGCCTGAGCAGGCAATCACTCAGGCCTAGCAGCGGGTGACAATTGTCAGCCGATAGAGTCGGCAACTGGTACATACCCAGCCTTGGCAGCGGTACGTAGGTAGAAGACAATCAACGCATCCAGGGCCTCAGTAATGTGCGTTGCCTCGTAGGGAGGGATCAGCGATGACCGTTCGGAAGATTTATCCTTGGCAAACCGAATACCCTTCTTTGTTTCGCGGTACTTGGTTTCCGTCTGCAGTGCGGCAATTTGCCAGTGCTTACACGTATCGCGGTTATAGCGGAACTTGAGAGCCTTCAGACCTTTAAAGAGATCTCCCCACATCTGGTGCCGTTCCTGGTGCTCGGTAGCTTGGCCAATGTAGTGGGCTTCTACCTGCCAACCCAGCTCCTTGAGCTTCTTTTCCACCTTCATGGCAAAGGATTCATTCGTATCCGCATTCTTGACTAGGGCCGTATGGTCATAGATGTAGCGTACCTTTTTGGTGGGAAAGTCCTTGTAGTACTCGTTAAACTTCTCAACCAGGTCCGTGAGCAGTAAGGGGTTTAGAGCCCAGAGGTGATTCAGGAACTTAGCTTCCCCATACTGCACCTGCCCGATGGCCAGGTTCGAACATTTGTTATTGTAGTCAAAGGAAAGGTCTAGGGGTTTATAGGGATTGACGTCCTTATCACATTTCCAGTTACGCTTAAACTCCTGCCCTTTGGGAAGACTATCGATGTACTCGTAATTGGTATTGTAGTAACCATGGTTATTCGGACTAAGAAAACCGTAGAAACAGTTTTCTACCTGAGTCATCTTCTTATTGAGTACCGAAAAGTCAAACTCTAATGGGGATAGTGATCGGCGGTACTGCTTCAGGGTTTCCAGCGGTACGGTATGGATATTATCCAGCGTACTGGCGTAGCTAATGTACACGCACTTACGGCGTAGCTTAGCAATCCACTTTTCCCAGCGTTTGATCGAACGCTGCAGCTTATCCGGAATCGCTTTAGCTTGGTCTTTCAGCTCTTTTGCTTTGAGTTTGAGTCTGGCAATTTTATCCTGCAGCACAAGAATGGCCCCAATCAAAGACTCATTCATTTCCTTTTCGTAGTTGAACAGCCACTTGCCCCCGGGGTCGCGGGGCATATCCGTCACCAGACAAAGCGAACAGTACTCAGGCAGATCACCAAAGTGCTCCTGATTACCTCCGAAGGTGGGTAGAATGGATTCAGCAAAAGAATCATAATTCCAGAGCCGGCACTCATCCCCGCCGATTGCCTGCGTACGTAGACCGTTGGCCAATGATTTCCGGTCCAGGCTAACCATGTGCGTGACGTGGCCATTCCACCAGAAAATACAGTGTTTGGGATCACCCGGCCGGCGGTACGGACGTGGCACACCCGGAAGATCCGGATACTTATTCATCCAGTAGTGAATTCCTTCCTTCAGGCCAATCCGCTCCCAACCACGTTGCAGGGCTGGGATAACCATTTCCAGTAGACGCGTGTACGTGGTTGACACCAGGGCGGACGTGCCCCGGGGCATGGCCTTGGATACCCGGTAGAAAAAGGTAGAAAGGACGGTTTCGGTTTTACCAGAGTTCCGGCCCCAGATGGCAATACTGGTTTTCGCACAAAGGGCATTGATTACCATTTGGGCCGGATTGGAATGAATGTATTTGGTTGCGATCGTGGCTAGTTCATCGCTGTAATCCGTCAGCAATTGCTCAAAACTAGGCTTCATCTGCGTCTTCGAATTCGATGTCTTCGATGCTTCCATCTTCGGGGTTTTCGTCTAGTTTGAGTACTTTAATAAGCGTTTCTTCAATCTCTTTATCCGACTTGCCTACCCATTCGGATTTCACCTGCTCAGGCAGACTCTGGAGTACGAGAATTTCGGGTAGATTCACTTCAGCCCAGTTAATGCCTTCCTTGGCGTTCATGTGCTTATCGATGAGTTCGGACAATACTTTTAAAAGCCCTACTTCTTCTTTCGGGTTTTTCTTATCCTTTTTGAGTCGATCCAATAGTTCGACGGCGTGCTCTAAAACCATCCAGACAAAGAATTTGCGGACGTCCTGATCGAGCTCCTGGTCCTGCTCCTGAGCAAGACTGATGTAGTAATAGGCCGATGAAAGCGACATTTTAAGCTTATTCTTGAGCTTTAGAGCCGTTTCCATCTTCGAGCCGGTGGAGCGTAATAATTCTGAGGCCATTTCTACGTACGCGTGCGTGGTTTGCACCCCCGGCGAAACGTCGAGCTCCTGCCCCTTATAGACGGCCTGAGCAATGGCCAGCGGGCTGGTATGTTTAGTTACTTTTTTCATAGGTGAGCGATTTGATCTTCCAGCTGTCTGATCTGAGCCTGCCAGGCCAGTACGTCAGCTTCCCGGGCGGGGTTTTTCTTATGTTTGGATACGTAGGTTCTTAAGTTGGTGAGCTTTTGGCGAAGGGTAGCCCGGTCCGGATTTTCTACCTGCACGGTCGGAGCTGGAGGCAGAAGCTTCAGGTGTTCATCGTAGTAGTTGGTCTGCTCCCAAAGCTCCCAGATCGGGCCTTCCTGACTGATAATTTGTTTGGCAGCCTCAAAGCGTTCTATATCCGTGGATAAATGCTTCAAACGACTGTGCTGCACCCGCATTTCATCGTAGTGCTCCCTGCGTTTTTGTACCAGAGCCTTTACTTCAGCTGGAGCGTCGGGAAGCTGACTGGGACGAACGGATTTTAGGTGCTCGATCGGTTTTGCGACCGTGGCCACTGAAGGCTTTGCGGCCGGGAGCTGACTGGCCAGCTCGGTTAAGGCCTGCTTAAGCTTCGGCCGGGAAAGGGAACTCTCTCCAGAGTGAAACAGAACTTTAAGACTCGATGAATTACCGAATCGATCGTATAGGGCTACTCCCTTTTCATAGTCAGGGTCCTGCAGCCAGCGTGAGATTTCGTGCATGGTAAAAGAAAAAGGTGAACCGTACTCGGTTCACCTTTCGGGTTACATGGACAAAAGCAAAACTTAAGAATTAGCGGTTTTTGAAGGTTTGGATTCTACTTTAACCAGGTGCGGACAGTTTCCAGATTCGTGAATTCGGTCGGCCATGGCTAAGGGGATTCGAGTCATATCGACTAAACCAAATCCGGAAATTTCCATCGGACCAGGTTGATAATCCTGCAACTCGTATTTACCATCGAGTGCGGGGGAAAGTTTGGGGGTTTCGTTCTTTTCGGGCATGAGTTGATAGGGAAAAACTAAAGGCTTCTATTTAGTAACAGAAGCCTTTAGCGGGTAGAAGTTAGACGCCGGCAGCCGTAGAAATCGTACCAGTCCAGTACGCTGGAGCAAAAGGCATAAATTCGATCGTTACTTCGATCTCAGGACCTTTCGCATCATCCGGACTTTCTGGGTGTACCAGCTTCGATCCAATGATCCGAGCCGGATAACCCGTATCGCGACCATAAAGGCGGAAGGTTCCATCCGACTGCTGGGGAGCAAACCACATATAAGCTCCTTTGAACTTATAAAGGAAACCTTCTGCTTCAGCTCCTTCCTGCAGGAAGATCTTAAGCAGATATTTAGCAGCAGAGTTGTCTTCAGCAGCGTAATCACCTTCCTGACCAACGCGGTG
Organism: Siphonobacter sp.; assembly: GCF_048595215.1. NCBI lineage: Bacteria > Pseudomonadati > Bacteroidota > Cytophagia > Cytophagales > Cytophagaceae > Siphonobacter > Siphonobacter sp. The sequence continues at coordinate 1,549 of NZ_JBMDWJ010000205.1, read as the reverse complement.
AACTTTAGCTTGAATAGAGCCAAATTTTTTACCTGTAACTGGTGTTAACGTACCAACTGCGGTAACAGCGTCGGCGTTCGTGGTAGTTGCCGTAAGAGCAGCAACCTGAGGGAACGTTTTCGTATCTTCAAATAACCCGAAGTATACCGTCTGACGATAACCACCATAATGGGCGGTCGGGGTATTGTCGAATAGCAAATTTTCCACTAGGGGTTTAATGCTGGGCATCGATAATATATTTTAGGGTGTGGGTAGAATAGATAAATAGGTAAAATGACCTTAAAAGGCCACGTTACGCTTTCTTAGTGTCGATTTTAACTAAGCACGTAGCCTTAATTTTAACCAGGTGAGCGAGTTCTTCGGAATCGTCAGCGATGCTTTCAGCCATCAGCTCTCCAAAGGGAGGAACGATACCAGGTTCAGACACAAATGAGTAGTGATCTTTACCCAGCTTCACGTTTGGCAGTACTTTCACTCCTACGCTTTCGGCTTTACTAATCCGGGCATTTAGTTCAACGACTAAGGCTTCAGCTTCATCGGCCCGTTTGGTTTCAGCTGTGAGCTGGATCTTGAGTTCTTCGATCGTAGGCTCTTGGGGTTGTTGGTTGGCTTCGTTGGCCATAAGAAATTTCTATTATACGTTTTAAAAAGAACCGGAATTAGTTACTTCCGGTCTTTTCTATACGTGGGTTAGGGGGTGGAGATTCTAAGCGTTAACCAGATCCTGATCGTTGGTGAATACCCACGCCGGGTTAATGAAGTCGTAGCCTTCGTACCAGTCAGTACCCATCAGTACGTCGTACAAATCTTTCGGAGCTACATCAAAAACGGACTTGTTAGCCGCACCTTTAATGAAGCCTACACGGTTAGCCGAAGGCGTAGCGAAAAGCAGAGAAGAACCGTTTTGGGCCTGGAAGCCCTTAATCTGCACGTCCGTATCAATCAGGGATACTAAGTCAGTAGCCTGGTTGTACTGCGTGTTATACTTTTTACGCATTCCCTCTTTAAAGCGATCGCGTAATACAGTACCCATCGAAAGATCCTTAATCTTGATTCTTACATCTTCCGGAATTGACTTATAGAACAACTCCATGTAAGAAACAAAATCAACGGCGTCCAAAGGAATAGCACCCATGGTAATTTTATTGGAAGCCGTCATTTCGTTAGAGGCATAGTAATCGCGGATTTTCTGACGGATACCCTTTAGAGATTCTCCTTCAGCAGTCGCCGTACCAGCTACAATGTTACCCGGCTGGCCTTTACCCTTGAAAATCTCGTAAAGTTCTTTATCCTCCTGAGCTTTCAGAATCAGAGCTTCAGCGATCATAGCGATCAGCGGGGCCTCAGTACGCTTAACGCCCTTCTGCGTTAAGAAAGACAGTGCAGTTTGAGCGAGTGTATCAGGCTTAGCCTGAACGTTGATTTTGACCCGATCCAGATACCAGATATGGGGTTTGAAGTCCAGTGAACCCAGGTGAGAAAACGTAGCCTGGAAAGCTTGCAGAACTCGGCCCATCATCATATTGGCTACATCGATACGCGTATCTAC
>NZ_JBMDWJ010000204.1:0-10316 GCF_048595215.1 Siphonobacter sp. | reverse complement strand
CCACACCTCATTGCCTTTCGAAAAAATATTGTTTTCGATTACTAACCCATCACCCCAAAATTTAGCCAGATAGGTATTCTCCCCTCTGACATCTTTTTGCCCATGCCAATTGCTTATGGTATTGCCTCTATAACTGCATTTGTTGTCCAGGTAAACAAAGAAAACGCCGGATTGTGAAAGCAAGGGCGGCTGCGTGACCTCACCCGCACTAAAGGAATTACCCTCCCAGCTTACGTCTTCGTTGAACGCTGAATAGCCCCCGATTGGAGCCCTGAAAACCTGATTTTTTGTAACCAGTACGTGACGAGACGATTCCACATGAATACCACGTTCATAACCCGTGATGTTGTTGTTGATCACGGTGGTATAGTTACAATTTACATCCACGGCAATTCCACACCTTCCTACCTGACCCGATGCTAAGCGAAGCGTATTGTTTTGAATACTAAAGTTTTCCGAACGATCAAAAAGCGTGATGGCATCTCCGTACGCATCGTACACGCTATCTCTGCCGTAGACCCCACTAAAAGTATTCCGATCAATTATGCCGCCCGCACATCTTCTAAAAATCAAGCCATGACCGTACATGTTTTGGAACGTACTATTGGAGAGTTCAACCCACAAACAGTTACGGAAATCTAACGTTTTTAACGCATACGCATTACCTGGAGTAACGGGGTTCCTGTGACCATCGAACGTAATGCCGGCTAGATAAATCTTGCCGTACACATGGGTCGAATCTCTTACGGGAGTTGTATGCATAAAAGCACTCGCATTTGCTGCCTTGAAATCTAGTATTGTACCGAACTGCCCGATGATACGTATCGTTTTGTCTAAGGGTACATCTAATACTAAAGCTTTATTGACCAACCATCGGCCCGCTGGAATAAGGACATCCTGACTGAGTTGAATTCCGGCGTTGATGGCCGCCTGAATAGCGTCAGCAGTATTCCCCCCTTCGCCTACAAGAAACCAGCGACAATTAATCTGATTGACATCGGCCCGTTTTAAACGTTTGCTACTGGTAGTTACCAGCACGGTACCCGTGTTATCAGCCGATGAACGATCGGCAGCATCGTAATACCAGTAGCCTTCCTTGCCTTTTTCGGACAAATAGTACTGAATCCCTTCGACCGGCGAAGTAAACCGCCGTAGTTCGGCCAGGGAGCGAAATACCCGCGTTCCCGTAATTTCCGTCGTACCGGAAGCTCCTTTGGCGTAGCGTACGCCCTGACGGTAGGCCTCACGGAACCGCCCGGTTTTGGTAGCCAGTTTCGTGGTATCGGAAGTGATTTCAATGACCTGAGCCAACGTTGTAGTTAGGCTCAGAACAGATATGAGGGAAAAGATAAGTAGCTTTTTCATCCGTTGTAAATATCGATAATTAGGTTTCCAGTGAACGTTTCGTCTTGCGGAATGCTGACTACCAAATGATCCGTGTCTTCAGCCGCTCCTAAGATATTATAATCGGGAAAGCCCTTTTCGTTTTTGGCGGAAACCATGATTCGTTCCGTACCTAAACCGTGGTACACCAAATCACCATCCTTCAATCCGGTAACAGGAATCGTTTTACCAACGGCCGTTACCGCTTCCTGAGCCACGTACTTCTGATCGTTTTTCTGTTCCATCATGCCCTGATTCAGGACACCGACCAGACCGATCAGAACGAGTAATTCATTATCCCCGCGTGCCATGGCTCGCCCCGTCAGCGTATTGAGCGTTCGGGTCACGAATTCGTGGGTTTTTGCATCTGCCATTAGTTCCAGTTTTTAGTGCTGATCTTTTTATAATTGATGTAGAGCGAGCTTCCCGCCGCTCCAATCGTAAAGAGGACGGCGATTATTCCAGCCCACGCCGCCCAGGTTGATTGTCGTTTATTCATAGATATGCAGGAGTTCGAACTTTGTACGTTGGGCCTTTCTCCTCTTTTTGCGAGATTGAAAATACAGGTATCCCGCTCCCGCGAGAAGGATACCTGCCACAATCAAAGTCCAGTCAGTTGTACTGACTTTTTTTTTTGCGTAATGAGCTGCGATCCCATCTCTTTTTCAAGAATGGGTAAAATCATATCATACAAAGCTTTACGTTCTTCCCATCCGTTTTTTGGTCCGCCGTTCACCCGCAACTGAATGGTTTTCAAATCGCCTTTATCGGCTAGGCCATTCAGATCTACACCGTACCGTTTCCAGAGCACTGCCCAGTACCAACCCGAGACTTTCCAGATATATTTTGGCTCAAGTACTAGGTCGGGATTATTGACAAAATCAACGCCGAAATCCTTCGATGCCATGGTGTAATTATGCCGTCCCGTTAGCTGAATAGCTCCCCGACCTTTGTACTTGGGTCCATCGCCCGGCTGATCATTACCGAGGTCTTTACGGTATTCGTACATTTGAAAATAGGCTGCATTGCCCCGCTCGGTGAAGGCGGTAAGTTGCCCGGTTTCGTGTCCACAAACGGCCAGAAACGCGGCTACTCGTTTGGCCGACGTGATGTTATACCAAACCAGAGCCTCGTTAATGTATGGTAAATGGGTGCGGATATTCGCCTGCTTTGCTCGGGGATATAACCGCTTCATCAACTCTTCTGAAATTTGCATTATCGTTTACGGCTAGAAAGTATAAGTCCAACAATACCACCCGCAGCAAGGCCCGCCAGCAACAAGCCGCCGACGATCCAAACCCCCAGATTATTTACGGTTTTGGTGTCGACCGAGTGATTCAAGGGGATGCCGTCTTTGCCCAGCGTTTGCAGCTTATTGAGCACGTCGTTGATTGACTGGATTACGTCCATACTTATTTGAAATTCAAGGCCCGAAGGCGTTTAGCTAATTTGTTTTGGATGTCGTCGGAAAAGCCCATCGACTGCTTTTCAACGGCTTCGACGATACTCACCCCGTCTTTCTCCCCGTACCGGCTGTTGTAGAGATTTCCGAGGATGGTTACCTGATCGTCGGTCAGGGTATACCAGCGGGTCATCACTAGAATTTTCGGCCCGGTCCATTTGATCTCATACCAGAAGATGGAAAGAGCGTTGTGCATATCGTCCACCAGCCCGGAGGCTTCGCGTTCAGCCCATCCAACAGGCACGGTCTGGCCCGAGTTGGGTAGATTGCGTACGTCGTATTCCTGGGTAGCATTCGACTTGCGGCCTAAATAGTAAATGCCGAACACCCCCGCGAAAAACAGAGCGATCCAGGCAATGGGGTTGCTTTTGACGAAATCAAAGGCGGTCTTTTTCATAGGGCTCGGCGTTTTTTAGGAAAGTGATCAACCAGGTACCCAAGTCCGTAGCCAAGGCCCACCACTAACACCCCGAAGGCAATCGATTTAAGCAGCAAGGGCACATCCAGCCACGAGGTACTGGTTTGCAGATTGTTAGCCAGACTATCCACCGTACTTTGTTCGAGTTGCCCGGCTGACGTTAAGTAGGTTTTTGACACCCACTGTAAACGGCCTTCTTCGGTGTAGAGAGGAACAAAACCATTAATTACCGTACCGTCGGATTTGCCTGCCGTCTGGCCCCCCTGTAAAGGCGGGTTGATCTTTGCGTACTCGGTACCCGGCCCGATTCGGCGATTCACGTTCGTACTTCCCTTCGTGATGGTATACATCGTCAGCGTCGCTTTCTCAAGGCCCACGTTTTGAATCCACAGGTGAGTAAGGGTTACTTTGGAAAGTACGCCCGTGGATACGGTAACGGGCATAGTCAGCTCCATCAGGGAGTACCAACCTTTGGCGGTCTGAACGTCCCGAACGAACCGACCAACCTGAGCATTACCGGGGAAAGCATACGCTACCTTTCCCGCTGTAATGTCGGCCTGCGTCTGATACGCATTCCAACCCGTAGTGACCGCTTTGGTGCGGAATACGTCGTTGGGTTGGACTGCGATTGGTGCGGACTGATCGGCCATTACTTCTTTCCCCCTTTCTTGTTTTTCCCGACCAGAACACCAATCAGGATGGCCGCTGTCAGGCCAAGACCACCCAAAGCCCAATACGCCCAGGTAGGTAGTACTGCTTTTTTGGTGATCACCTTATCGTTTTGCGTCAGGGTGATTTTTTCACCGCTGCCGGTCGTAACGGGAATGGAAACGTCGGGTGTAGTCGTGCTGCTGGTCGTGGGCGTAGTGCCCGTTCCGGTTGTAGGGGTAGTAGTGCCCGAACCCGTAGGAGTCGTTTTTGATGGCTCCGGGTCTTTAAATTCTACCTCATTGGAAGGCACATACCCGAGTTTGCGACTAAAGGAGGGAATACCAAAAATAAAGTTGGTTTGCTCCACGTACACCAGTTCAGTCCAGCGGAAATTCACTCCGGTTCCGGGAATGGAAATACCCGTCGCAACCCCGAGTGATTCGCCCGCTTTACTAGCTGCGTACACTAACTTTTCAACGCCTGTGCCTTTGTAATCAGAAAATACCGCCGCATCCGTGGATTTAGCAATTACGAGTTGTCCTGCTGTTGCTTCACTCATCGTTTTGATTTGGGTTTAGAAGAAAGCACGAACAAACCCATTACTGCCAGTACGAATACGCCGATAATACCATACGCCCAGGTGGGGAAACCTGCTGTTTCACTGGTACTACTACCTGTTCCGGTACCTGTAGTGGTCAGACCCGAACTGATATTTACAGAAACTAACCGCTGACGCTCGACAGGAGTAAGGTTGATGAACGTAGTATAATCAACCGTGTAGCCGTTTTGAAAAGTCAGCATCCACTTGCCTTCAGTGTTTTTAGCGAGCGAAGTATGACGCGGCATTGCTGGATTAGGTCCATAAACCAGTTTCTCCAACTCCGATTCAAGTCTAGTTTGTTCTGACTGTTGCTGCGTCACTGGTGAGCCGGGATCAGGGCTATTAGTTTGGTTTGATACATTGAAATCAACCCGAACCAGAGAAGCGACTACCCATTTTTGCTCCCGAACAATTTTCGAGAAATTGACAATAAGCCCAACCCCGTTACGGGCTTCCTCTTTAGTTCGATAGACCTGTGAACTACCTTGCACACGATAGATGTATACCTCATACATCAATCCCAGCGTAGGATTATTGGAAAAATTGCCTGTTGCTGGCAAGTACTCTCCCTCGGGCAATCGAACGGGTTTATTGTCCCAATTCCACATTTCTCCGTTGGAAAACGAATACAGGATAGCACCACCAGACCCGGCATAAACTTTATCTTCGTATTTCGGGAAATCTGCCATGCTTTCTTTGAGTTTGTATCAAAAAAAGCCGCCGCATTCACTACGACGGCTTTTTTCGCTAATCCTTCACGTTAAGCCACTGGCTTACTTTTTCTTTTTACCGACCAGCTTCGTAACGCCCCAGAGGATGAGACCACCACCGAGCACGAACAGAGCCACCCGAACGATTTTCTGCGTTGCAGTCGTCGTCGTAGAACCGCTTGACGTGGAAGATCCACCCGTCAAGCCCTGGGCAATCTGACCCAACAGGGCGTTTTGCTTATCCTGACCATCTTTCACGTCAGAGCTGGAGGCAGGTTTGGGAGATTTGGTGATTACGCCGTCAGCGTCAATCATGTAATCGGTTTCCTGCGAAGTGGGCGAGGTTGGGAAACGAGATGTTGGGCTATACTGACCCGTTAATTCAGCACCCGTAGCGAAAATATTTGCATCCAGCAGTTTCTTAATCAGCGGGGCTGAAGGCAGGTTGGCCCATCCGGTGTAGTTACCGAAATATTCCGCCTGTTTGATGTTTTCATCACCAAACGCACCAGCCGTACCATCGCCTTTGTCAGGAGCCGTACGAATAACCAGAACGGGACGGCCCGAGGTCATTACGCGGAAAATCACTTTTTCAAAACGATACTTGCCATCCATTTCAGGGATTGCAAATGTCATTACATCGTCGCCATCTTTCAGACGACCGGGACTCTTGTGTAGGGTAACACCACTAGGAGCTGCCATAACTAAAAATGTTGTTTTTGTTGGGTTGGATAAACGTTTACTTACTTCAAATCGGACTGATTACCAGCCCGTGGCATCACGCCAGAATTGCCGAAGGGGATTGACTGGTTTTTGCTGCCGGATTTTAAGCTCGGCGGCGGCGGCTACTACGCTGGTAAAAAGGTTTTGCTGCACAGCATCGGCCAGCATTTCAGGCGTTCGGATGTATTGTCCTGAAAATCCTTTGGTGAATGCGGTGTAAGTGCCGTCCGCCGCTCCGGTATTAAGGCTCCAGCCGCCCTGAATGGAAAAGCGGTTATTGAGTTCCTGTTCGGTGTACAGGGCTTCCAAGTCCAGTACTTCAAAAGTCTGGTCAAAGGTTAGGGTTTTATCCGCGTTGACCAGCTTCAACAGGCGTTCTTTGGCAAGGTATTTCAGCCCGCCACCCACCAGGGCAACGGCTACTACGCCATCCTCGAACGGTGTAATATATACGGTACCGAAAGAACCGGAAGCAATTACCTGCCCATCTTGATACAAACCGTTTAATTTCATTGTTCTCTGAGTTTTCGGATTAAGATTAAAACCGTCGTAAAGGCTAGCAGGGCTACCCCCGCTATTTCTAACTGTACATATGTTTTTTGCCGTTGGCTCGCCAGTGCCTTTAAACGGGCAGCTTCAATCTCAATCGCGGTTTTCTTTTCGACTTCTGCTAATTCGTTTTTGTACCTAGCCAGGGTATTGGCTTCTGCTTTTTCGTTGATCGCCTGCTGACCGGATTCCTTCGCCGCCTGATTTTGCTTGACTCCACCGAAGATTGAAAGGCCGGTAGAGACGGCAATGAGCACTAAAGAGATCGGGTCCATAATTATTTCCTCTTTTTACCGAATCCGAGCCAGAGAGCCAGAGCCCCCAGAAATACGCCGCCCATGAGCAGACCCCATTTCAGATAATCGGCTCGGGCTTCGTCTTTGCCCTCCTGTACGATCACCTGATACTGAGCATTGAGAGCGGCAATCTTCTGCTGACGTTCCGATTCCGTAAGGGCTGACTGAGCGTTGATTTCGGCCAGTGATTTGGCATACTTGCCCTGGATTTCAGCGTTTGCGTTTTGAAGGAAACCTGTAGCAATCCCCCCGGCAGTGGTCAGAGCTGTACCAAAGTTGCCTGACGTAAAAAAGTTAGTATCTGCCATCGATTAAGGGTTATTACACTTGTTTCGCTGCTTTTTTGAGGGCACCTGTCCAGGTCTTCGACCCGCCAGATTTATAAATTTGCTGAGCCGTCTTGACCATTTTTTTAAATTTGGTCTTTCCGGCCTGTGCTTTTTTTACAGCCGTTTTCTTGCGGGTGGTCGTTTTTTTTCGAGTGGATTTTTTAGGCGTTGCCATCGGGGTTAACGTTTACGGACCCGCCAGACGACGGCTCCAATGATTGCAAGGACTACAGCACCGATCCCGCCAAGAATGAGCATTTTTTGCCGCTGGGCCGCTTCTTCCTCTTGCTGCTTTTTAAGGCGATCTTCGACCTCCTTTTGAGCATTGGAGTTGGCAGACGTGCCGATGGTTCCGGTTTGAATGCCACGTTTGGCCGCTTCTTCCTGAAGAATCTTCGTCACTTCTTTCACTGCCGTACCGCCCGCCGAACGGCCTGCTTCCAGTAGAACGTTTTCTAGCTGGCGTTTGCGTTCAGGGGTTAGGTTTGCTTCGGTCAGGCCGTAGGCAGCAAGAAAGGGAGTCAGATTGTTCATGTACTGTAGTTGTTACTAAGCGAGCCGAAAGTTTCAACGCCTTCTGCTGAACTTTTCCCGGTAATGCTTACTCATCGCCTGTTAATGCTTAATAAACGCTTAGCAATGCTTGGTAACCGCTTGCTATCCGGAACCTAAAAAGCCCGATTGCATCATTTGAGGCAGAAATTTTTCTACCAGATATTCAACAACCCGAGGCTTTAATTTGCGATCCTGAATATGATGCCCCAGGCGAATCATACGAATTTGATCGGCCTCCGTTAACCATCCGTTAAAGGTGCGAACGTCTACTCCAGCCGCTTGAGCCAGGTCAGACATAAGGCACGATTTGTAACGGGATTTACTCACGGTTAGGTAGTTTGGGGTTCTTCGTTTAGGACTGGCTTTTCAGAAATGGAAAGCAAGGCCGCGTGTTCAAATTGTGATTGTGTTAAACGGGCATTCAGACTATTTACTTCGGCCTGATGATTTGCCTTGCCGCGTTTGATAACTTGCTGACTTCGACGGCGTACGACGATTGCCGCCGCAGCCGCTGCAATCAGCACCAGCAACACAATTGCGGCGAGCATTGGGACATTGAATCCCGGTTTTGTACTCTGCGTATCCTGCATGAGTTGAATAGAATTAAGAAGCGTTCAAATAATCGCGGGCGGGCATAATACCATAGGTGTCAAATACTGACTCTACATCATCCAGCGGAATACGCAGGTCTTTAAACCAAATGGTATCTTCTTCCTGATCGTACACCCGAGTCGCCCACTTTTGACCGGAGGGATAGGTGTCGTTTTCCTCGATCAGTTCATTCATTAACGGGATGATCCGGTTTCGACCTACTAGTTTGGTAGGAAGGTCATTTGCATCGTCCCGCGTTTCCTTTAAAACGAAGATGTCCGTGTTCTCTAACAGCAACGGGGCCGTTTCCCGAACACTGTGACACTGGAACATATACTCGTTGCCGTTATTCTTCGGCGATTTCAGGAATTTGAGACGGGTGCCCCGTACGTTACCCTGGAAGAAGGCCGATGAATCATCAATCACGACAACCGCATTTCGAACGTACATCAGGCAGTATTCAGCGAACGTATCAAAATCGTCACTCTGAACTTTTACGATGGCCTTTTTCGGCAATTGCCACTGAAGCCGCTCCATCGGGATTACGTCGGTAATTTCCTTGTAACTCGTGTTATTGGAGTGATCGAAAACGATAATCCGTTTCGGGTTCACGTCCCGCTGAAAGAAGTGCTTGGCAAATTCTAAGGCTTCGAACGTTTTGCCGGTATTCTTTTTCCCGAAAAACATCCAGTTATTTCCTTGTATGTTCATCCTACGCAGTAAGGTTTACGAGGTAGCCACCGAAGGGCCACCGATAACAGGCATTTCATTTGGGCCGGGAGAGTGAATCTTTGGCTAATTCAGTCAAGGGCTCGACTACGGCTTCCAGCAGGCCAAACGTTTCTGTACCGATCAGCTTGGAAAGGATTTGATCGTAGCTCATTTTCTTGAAACGGCCTTGCTGAGCCTGTTCTTTCAGATCCAGATACAGCCCCTCTTTCAAGAGATCCACCAGCTCACCATCATCACCCGTTACCGGACTTTTGTAGTTTTTGAGCCGATCCCGGATCGCAAGCCGTTTCAGAGCTTTGGCAACCATCGAACCGGGTTCGGCAGGCCCACCTACGTTCGTATTCCACTGGTCAACGGTCTGCTGATCGGTGCTCTTGACAATGATTTGAGCGACCAAATTCGGGGTAACGCTGGTTCGGAACCGGAGCGGGGGCAGGATGAAGGGTGCGCGCACTTCGGCTTGCCGCTGGATTTCTTCATCACTGACGGGAATGGGCGGTACGTAAAACGGGCTGAAGGTTGCCGGGCTTACGCCGGGGAATATCGGGATTTGTGGGGGATAGTCAGCCGTAGCCGGTACCTCAGGCAACGGGGCAATCGAGGCCGCCGCACCGCCGGAGAAATGCCGGGCTACTTCCGGTACCGCCTCCGAAGCCGCTCCCAGGGCACTAACCGCCGTACTCACCTTTTCGGCCATGCCCAAAACGCTTTTGATACTCATTTCTTCGGATTTAAAAGTGCTGTTACAATCTTTCCGGCCACGTCAAAAAGACAGCGGAATACCTTGTTTCGCTGATTCCGTTTCCAGGTATCGAGCTTTTTGGCCCATCCTTTCTTTTCCTCATGTTCGGCAATCAGCGTATCGAAGTAGGGTTTTAAGACCGGGTACAGATTGAGTTGATTTTCCCGGAATAGTCCGGCAGATGCAAGTCCCTGCAAGATCAGGTTCATCTTTGCCTCATTGTCGGTAAAGAGCCGGGCTTTCTCGGCGTTTTCCTGCGTTCTCCGTACGATTTCGTCCCATTCCTCGGAGGTACAGTCCTCAATATCCCGGACAATCCCCGAGACTTTCCCGGAGGCATCCGTTTCTACCAGAGCCAGCCGGGTCACACCTGACCGGGTCACGCCTGACCGGGTCACGGCAGTAATGCTTTGGCGTATGCCTCCTGGAATACGGCCTGATATTGTTCCCGCGTGAAGGTTTGGAAACGGTTGAAAATACCGGGACTGGTTAGCTCCGCCGCTTTATCCATCACTGCCTGCATACCGGCGAGCATTGCTTTTTCCGAGTATTGGCCGGGTACTACCCGAGCTAC
>NZ_JBMDWJ010000203.1:0-9852 GCF_048595215.1 Siphonobacter sp. | reverse complement strand
CTTTCAACTCGATTTCTTTAGCTACCGTTACACCATCTTTGGTGATAGCCGGAGAGCCAAATTTTTTATCGATGATCACGTTACGACCTTTAGGGCCGAGGGTTACTTTAACCGCATCTGCCAAAGCGTCAACGCCACGCTTCAGGCGATCACGAGCTTCGGTGTCAAAAAAAAGTTCTTTTGCCATAGCTAAATGACTTTATAAGGTGTTGTAGTGTGAACCAAGGTTCACGTTGGGATGTAAAAGGAAATTAAGCAACAACCGCTGCCTCAGTAAGTACCGCCAGGATGTCTGATTCCCGCATGATGAGGTAATCTTTTCCGTCGGAAGAGATCTCCGTACCTGAGTATTTACCGTACAGAACGGTATCGCCTTCTTTAACCGTCAGGGGTTCATCTTTTTTGCCTGGGCCAACAGCCACTACTACTCCGCGTTGAGGTTTTTCTTTGGCGGTATCGGGAATGATAATTCCGAACGCAGTCTTTTCTTCTGCGGGAGCCGGTTCTACCAGAACGCGGTCTGCCAAAGGTTTGACGTTTACTGACATGTTAGTGATGAGATAGATTTGTTAACTTTTCGATTAACCATCTGGTTAGGTAGCCTGACTACGATTCCTGTGCCAGCCTGAATCGTCTGTCAATTTTACCGGACTTGCTGACAATTGCTGCGAAAAGCCTGGCAAACCAAATGAATGACTTTGACTTTAGGAAATTACTGTTAAAATATTTGGCAATTTCTTATAAAATAATAGATTCGGGGATTGGAATATAAACCAGGAGGGAATGAAAAAGTTACAAAAAACCTGGATTACCGACGGATTGCTGGATTTTGAGTACAAAAAATACCAGTTATTGGCCTACCTGAAACATGTCAATGAACATTTTCAGGAAAAAAAGCTCTTCCCTGAACTGTCAGATTTACAGCTTCATTACCAGGAAAGTCTGGCGTTACAGCAACAGCAAAGCCAGTGGTCGGACCATATTCGCCGCAAATTGGTAGGCATCGACCGCGAAAAATGGCAACTCAAGTACACCAGTGAATTCGAAGCCTTGCCGCCGCTGGAGGAAGTAGATGAAATTCTAAGCTACGCCATACCCCGGCTCGAGCATACGCTCAGTACGGGGAAAACGCTGTTTCAACACGTTACCCAAGCCCTGTCTATCGCTCCGATTGGCATTATGCCGCTTTTCCGGAAAGAAGGTTATCTGTTTGTGTACGAGAACATCAACCGGGAGCTACGGATTTATCAGTACAAAGTGCAGTTATTTGAAAGTACAGCCCCGCCGAGCCGACGGGTTGAAACCCGACTGATCGATTCGCGTAATAAAAGTTATACAACGACGTTCGAAAGTATCAAGATGGAACTGGTTCGGAAGAACAGGGATTTACCCAATCCGGCCTCGTATCTGGTAGAAAGTACCCTAGGCTATCCTATGGATGAAACGTTGCTGCCCATAGCCCGGCAAAAAGTGGCTCAGGCCGTAGAAGATTGATTCGCTAAAATCCAAGATCCGACTTAGGTCATACGCTGTAAAAACGAAAAACCCTCCGAGCGAAAGTTCGGAGGGTTTTTCTATACCTGAATTTCTTATTTCTGAGGCTGTGCTGGTTGAGCGGGAGCCGGTTGTGCAGGAGTCGTAGGAGCGGGCGTTGCCGGACGCGGAGCAGGAACCGTTACCGCCGGAGCTGCCGTACCTAAACCATCATCCATTCCATCACCGGCAGTCTGACCCGTCAGGAAGAATACAGAAACCAGAGCGAACACGGCAATGGCTCCACCAAAACCCCAGGTGAGTTGTTCGAGTAAATCACCCGTTTTTTTCACGCCAAAGAGTTGTTGGGAACCGGCTCCGGTAAACTGCGAAAGTCCACCGCCTTTAGGGTTTTGAATCAATACCACCAGGACTAATAAGGCAGCCACAATGATGGAGAGGATAATTAACGTAGTAAACATTGGGTTCTTTTATAGAAAGGGAAAATGGTGTTCACGTTTAAAACAAGGAAAGTCGACTTTTCAGTTCCTCGATTTTGATTGCAAAGTACGCCTTTTTTTCTGGAAACTTCAACTGTAGCTTTTCGTAGATTTCGATGGCCTTCTCCGTTTTTCCCTGCCGGGCCAGTACTTTGGCATACGCTTCCGTTAAAGGCGAGCTGCTAGAGACTTGTTGCTTATGAGCCAGATCCACGGGCTCTTCGTCGCTTAGACCGGGTTTAGCCCGGAATGGACCGATCCGAGGTTCGGCTTGAATGAAGCGATCAATGATGGCCAGCTGATCGTACGCGGGCGTTTCAAATTTCTCTTTTTCGGCTTTTTCTTCCGATTTTTTAAGGAGTACTTCCGAATAATCCAGACCTCGTAGGGCTTGTACCGGATTGATGGCTTCGAATACTGGAACGGGCTGCGTTGAGATCTCCTCTACTTCCCGGGGATGACGACGCGTAAACGGTAATCGTTGTTCTTCGGCAGGCGTAGTCGCTGCCGGAAATTCTCCTCCAATGAATTTACGCAGGGCGTTGCGGCTCAGCGAATAGGCAGCCGCTTTGCGTAAAGCCGCTGGGGCATCCGTATGATCGGCCTGATCGGTATAACCTTTCGCCAGCAGTACGTGCCCGGTTTGACAGAAAGGGTAATGTTCTACCAATTCTTTGAGATAAGCCACGTCATCCGATGAAAGATCGGTTGGATTGGTAACTAGATAAGAAAAAATATCGCGTTGCATAAGGTGCCCAGTGGAGGAGGTCCGTCTAGCCAAAATGGCCAGGGGAAACTTTAAAATGTAGATTCTAAGATACAGAATTTCCTGCTCCGGAATCAATAGTGCCTACTTTTCACGGCTAAGAAATGTCTAAAGTAATCGTTGAATAAAACCGCAACAGATTCTTACAAATGAATTTATTGAGTAGGAAAGGATTCGTAGAAATTTTCTTGGGTTTTTCTGAAAAATATTACCAGTCGCCCGCTGTTTTGTTAAAAATATCCAGAATGATCTGCTCCAGAATGGGCGGAATGAGCTGTCCTTCGACTTGATTCAGGGTTTGGGTTTGCGGGAAATCCCGGAAAAACGAGAAGGGTTGTTCAAAACTCGCCGATTCATCTTTGGTATTTACAAACCGAACCGTAACGGTGATGGTTAGTCGGTTCAAACCCGCCTTATCCTGGGCCGTAGGAGCCTGCGGCGTCACGTCGTAACCCGTAATGGCTCCTTCGATTAACAAGTCACCATCGCCGCCCGGCTTGAGTTGTAGCCGGGTATTTCGCTGGAAATATTCTTTTAGCTGTTCGGTAAAGGTGTTGGGTAGGGTAGCCGGTCCACCCGCCGCATTCATGACGAAGTTGTTGATCGTAATGGTTTTCAAATCCGCCGAGATTTTCCCACCCGGCGAAAAGGAATACGGACCGCAACCGTTCAAGAGGACGCCTGGTAGCAGAATCAGGAGCAGTAATAAAGTGCGGCGTAGGGTTTTGTTGCCGTGGAAAGGACTACTCTTCGTCAATCTCATACTGTTTGATTTTCCGGTACAGCGTCCGTTCGGAAATACCGAGGGCCTGAGCCGCATTTTTACGTTTATTGCCGTTTTTACGCAGGGCTTTGATAATCATCTCTTTCTCTTTCTTTTCCAGCGAAAGCGATTCATCTTCCGACTCGTCCGTCACATCCACAAAGCTGGAATCGTTGGACGGATCCAGCGAAAAGACATTGGGTGATGCGGGCGGCGTAGCCGTAGTCGAAACGGGCAGGTACCGGGTCGGCGTATGATTTTCACTAAAATTAACGGGTTCGTCGGTCACGCCCTGAAACAGATTGGCGTGTTGCCGCAGAATTTCACCGTCGCCCGCACCATTCTGTGCCATTTCCACGAACAGTTTTTTCAGTTCAGTCACGTCGCGTTTAAGGTCGAATAGCACTTTGTAGAGTAACTCCCGTTCGTTAAAGTCCTGGCTTTGGCCGTCCCGGAATACGTCCGGTAGGGACGAACGCTGGGCATCCGGAATGTACTTGAGCAACGAACGACCATTGATGGTACGTTCTTCTTCCAGGATAGAAACCTGTTCCGCCAAATTTTTTAATTGGCGAATATTTCCCGGAAAACGGTAACTCAGCAGTACTTCCCGGGCATCTTCGGTGAGCTGTACGGGGCGGATGCGTTGGCGTTCGCTGAAGTCCGCCGTAAACTTCCGGAAGAGCATCAGTACGTCATCGCCCCGGTCCCGCAGGGGTGGTACGAAAATGGGCACCGTATTCAAACGGTAGTACAAATCTTCCCGGAATCGGCCTTTCTCCACCGCCTGCATCAGATTGACGTTGGTGGCGGCTACGACCCGAACGTCGGTCTTCATGATTTTGGAAGAACCGACACGGATAAACTCCTTGTTTTCGAGTACCCGTAAGAGCCGGGCCTGCGTACCCAACGGCATTTCCGCGATTTCATCGAGAAAAATGGTACCGCCGTCCGTTACTTCAAAATATCCCTTTCGAGCATCGACGGCTCCGGTAAAGGCTCCTTTTTCGTGTCCAAATAACTCGGAATCAATAGTTCCTTCGGGAATGGCTCCGCAGTTGATCGCAATAAACTGCCCGTGCTTACGGGTCGATAATTGATGTATAATCTTGGAAAACGACTCTTTCCCGCTTCCGCTTTCTCCGGTAATGAGTACCGTCAGATCGGTAGGAGCGACCTGGGCTGCGATTTGGATGGCGTAATTCAGTGCTGATGAATTACCAATGATACCAAACCGCGATTTTATGGATTGTATTTCCTGAGGTGACATGTGTGAAATGGATAGAGCTTAGAGAATGGATAAATGGGAAAAAAGAGTATTGCCTAACGAATGCCAGGCCATACTCTTTTTCGGGGATCTATGCTCTAAAGAACGGGTTCGCCCAGCAAGGTTGCCGCCGTACAATCCGTAACCAATACATTCACGTATTGACCTTTGGTAAAGTTATGTTTGGGGAACACAACGACCTTATTCTGGTCGTTACGGCCCTGCAGGTGCTCAGTGGAACGCTTGGATGTTCCTTCCACGAGTACCTTGTGGACCTTACCAATGGCCTGCTGATTACGTTCGAGGCTGTGCTGTTGCTGTAAGGCAATGATTTCGTTGAGGCGACGCTTTTTCACGTCCTCCGGAATGTCATCGACGAACTTCTTAGCCGCTGGCGTACCCGGACGCTCCGAGTAGGCAAACATGTAGCCGTAGTCATACTTGACGTAATCCATGAGCGTAAGCGTATCGCGGTGTTCCTCCTCCGTTTCCGTACAGAACCCAGCGATCATATCCTGCGAGATGCCGCAGTCATTGCCCAGAATCCGACGAATGGCGTCAACCCGGTTTATGTACCATTCCCGGTCGTAGGTCCGGTTCATGATTTTCAGTACGCGGGAATTTCCGCTTTGGGCCGGCAGGTGGATGTAGTTGCAGACGTTGTCGTACTTCTTCATCGTGTACAACACTTCGTCCGTAATATCCTTGGGGTGGGATGTACTGAAGCGTACCCGCAACTCCGGACTTACCAGGGCTACTTTTTCCAGCAATCCAGCGAAGTTTACCTGCTCGGTGCCGTCTTCCGAAGCCCATTTGTAGCTATCTACGTTCTGGCCCAGCAGTGTCACTTCCCGATAGCCCTGTGCAAACAAATCCTGAGCTTCCTGCACGACGGAATACGCATCTCGCGAACGTTCGCGACCCCGCGTGAAGGGCACTACGCAGAAGCTACACATGTTGTCGCAGCCCC
The DNA here is from genome assembly GCF_048595215.1 of Siphonobacter sp. Lineage (NCBI taxonomy): Bacteria > Pseudomonadati > Bacteroidota > Cytophagia > Cytophagales > Cytophagaceae > Siphonobacter > Siphonobacter sp. Next base: position 4,113 of record NZ_JBMDWJ010000203.1, on the reverse strand, counting down.
GCATGATGCTGATAAAGGCTGTTACGCCGTTGGAATTCAGGCGTACCGGAGCAATGTCGGCGTAGGTTTCTTCCTTGGAAAGAAAAACGTTTACGGCTTTCTGGCCCGTTTCTACTTCGTCGAGCAAGCGAGGTAGGTCGCGGTAGGCATCGGGGCCTACCACCATGTCAACCACCTTTTCTTCTTCCAGTAATTTCGCTTTAAGGCGTTCGGCCATGCAGCCCAGTACACCAATCATGGTGTCGGGTTTGCGGCGTTTCAGGCTGGTAAAAGTGCTTAAACGGTTCCGTACTTTCTGTTCGGCATTGTCGCGAATGGCACAGGTGTTGAGTAGTACCAGATCGGCCTCGTTAATGCTGGAAGTCGTTGCAAAGCCTTTTTCCCGCATGATGGAAGCCACGATTTCGCTGTCGGAGAAGTTCATCTGACAGCCGTAGCTTTCAATATATAATTTCTTCTTGCCAAGTGCATTTTGCTCATCCTCGAGTAAACGGGGAAGGTCAATGCCTTGCTTATCTTCAGGAGTCAGGATTTCTAAGGTCTTCATGGGTGCTCGGAGCGTTGAGCCTCAGGCTTTCCGCTTACATATCTAAATGTTCGTTGAATTCAGAAGTACAAAGGTACAAAAAAGCTGACAGATTGGCAGTAAAGAATTAACGTTGAAAGGCTGGATTTTGTGATAAAGGGGAGTGATCGAAGTTGAGAGGTAAGGTCCTTTCGAGACTTTTCAACTCGGTTCATAAATCAAGCGTATGGGAAAGGTTTCACAATTTCGATAACCTTTCATTGGTCCCGCTGATATCTATAACATAAACCTTCATTTATTAGCCATTCTCTATGCCTGCCCAACTAACCATCGACTCGATTACTGATTTTTGTTTGCAAAAACTCGATTTCTCGAAACTGAAACTAGACCCTGAATATTACTACGCTCACCTTCCGCTTTGCGTGGTAGACAGTGTCTTTTCCATGGGTGTGAAGTACGAATCCGTCCGAAACGTCGTTCGACGAATGGAGCCGCTGGTTGGTAACACCATTTTCCGGGATTATGGTTCTTTACCCATCGACCCGTCACAGCAGATTTCGGTGGCGGCTTTTCTGGAAAAAGTTGAACAGCAATCACCCGAAAAGCTGGCTCTGGAAATCTACCAGAATAAACAGCGAACCTCTACACAAAACGGAATTCTGAAAGCAGAAGCCGTCAGTCGATTTTTACGGGTACTAGCCGAATTTAATGTGCAGTACTTTCAGGATGTCCCTCGCCTCATCACGGATACGAATTTCGAACAACAGATCAAGCGTATTCCCGGACAGGCCAGTGGTATTTGTCTAAGCTACTTCTTCATGCTGGCGGGAAACGACCAGCTTATCAAGCCCGATCGGATGGTACTGGCGTTCCTGGAAGTTATTACGGCAAAGACGGTAACGCTACAAGAAGCACAATTGATTTTGGAAAAGGTATCGAGCCAACTCGTTTTGAAAGGATACGAAATGAATCCCAGATTACTGGACAATTTAATCTGGAACTACCAGCGTAAACTACCCAAAAGGCTCTCTGGTACCAGGATGAACAGTGTACTTTAGTAGGTTGTTTCTAGTTTATACGCAGAAATTTTGAAGTACTTTTACTGCACTCTGTCTCCACCTCACCATCGTATACGCTATCCATGCTTCACCTGCTCTGGAATATCCTCAACCTGGCTATACTGCTTTACTTTCTCTATTTGTGTTTGAAAGCTACGCAGTTACTCCGGCAAAATCTGGGCTGGTGGGCGGCGTCTATTTTTGCCGTTGGCGTCTTTTCATCGGCCGGGAAGTCTGTTACAAACCCAGCGGATGAAGTACAGAAACAGGGGTTAGTATCCCGAAATAGGGTAGCAGAGCAGGCTATACGTCGAACTCAGGTCAAGTTGCAAAAAGAACTACTGTCCAGCTACAATCTGTATCTACTGTACGGACCAGCTAAAGATTCCAGTAGTATTGTCGTCATAGATGCTTATTCAACCATGAATGGCCTTACGGGTGGAGTGGTCTGGAAACCAAAACTTATAACCGTGCATCCCGCTGAAAACACATTAAAATACAATGTGACGGGAATGCTGGAATGGCGGCTTTTAGGAATGACGCTGTACAGCGAATTTAAACAGTATCAGGGAAACGCTCCGCTAAATGAAAGCCTTAGATTAGAAAGGATACCCAATCCCAAAACGTAGTTCCGGGCGATATCGATTCTCCAGCGTTGGATTGAACATATCGCCCAGTACCCATTGACCCAACCCACCATCGGCACGTGGACGGGCGGGTTCGTAAAGCTTGATACCCCAGTCGGCCCGCAAGATGAAGAACGACTTATCAAACCGCAGGCCAAAACCCGCGTTAAGAGCCGTCTGACTCAAAAAACTGCCCGGTTTGAATTGCGATTCGGTCTGATTCGTTCGCAGTAGCCACACGTTTCCGGCATCCACGAATAAGGCTCCATTGAAATCGCCAAAAAGCTTGAATAAGGGGAACCGCCATTCGGCATTGAGTTCCAATTGTACATCACCAGGGCGTTCAAATTTATAACTCGGAACGACCACTCCTGACTTGAGTGTATCAAAACTGGCCGCCTGAGCACCCAGTCCTAACTTACGCGGATTCCAGCCTCGCATCGAGTTGGCTCCCCCGGCAAAAAAGGCCTTTTCGTAGGGGAGAATCCCCCCATTCTTGGAGTACTCCCAACCAATGCCTCCAAACGCCCGGAAGACGAGCATGGACCGCCCCCGGCGGCGTAAGGGAACGTAGACCCGGTAATCTACGCTGGTTTTCAGGAATTTATAATAGCGGAGATCCTCGTTGTCAGTCAGCTGATCCTGCCTACTACGCGAGAGTAAGTTCAGGGTGGTACCACCCGATTCAGCGAAAACGCGTAAGTACTTCGTCCGACGGAAAGTGTTTAAATTCAGGTTATTATCGTTGTACACGTACGAGCCGCTGATACTGGAAACAAACGATCGATTGAAGGTGTAGATGAGGTTATTTCCGGCGGATTGCTGTTGGTCCAAAAACTGTTTAAACGCCTCGGATTGACGACTGGTATTGATCAGGTTAATATCCAGCGGACTGAAGTAAAACGTTTCCTTGGACGAAATTTGCCAGGAATAATTCATCGCCAGTTTAAAGCCCGTACGCCGAAAATCTTTCCGGTCGCTGAACGAATAACCGATCCCGACCTGGGTACGCGGAGCACTGTTGCTGTAGCGAACTTTCATCGCCGCCGGAATCAGGAGTTGCGGAAAAATCAGTGAGGTATTCAGACCCGCTTCAAAGTTTTGATCCTTGAAGGCCAGATTCTGCGAGCTTTGGGTAAAACCGGGCTGACCATCGTATCCGGCCTTTCCGGCGATTTCCAGCGTTTCCAATCCCTGGAAGAAATTCCGGATACGTAAGGCTCCATTCAAAAAAGGACCGGGTAAGCCTTGGTACACGTTCATGCCCACCTCCGACGTAAGCTCATACCGTTGCAGCGGCTGGGCGTATACCAGTGCATTCAATCGGTGATTACTGGCCGTATCGTAGGTAATGTTCGGGAATTTGAATTGATCAAGCGTCCCCAGCATCCGTAGCGTTTCGTTGTGAAACGTCTGGTTATAGGTAGCTCCGGGGCGTACCTTCAGCTTGGCATCCAGTAGTCGGGTCGAATAGTTCTTCCCCACGAAAATGTACCGAATGCCATTGTAAACGGTCGAGTCTAGGTGCGAAGAGGGTTCGGAAGGGTCGCGACCATCGACCACAAACGTGACCGAATTAATCTGGTAGTAGGGGTAGCGGAACGGCACGGAATCGATCACCATCGTGACATTCATATGGTGCTTCAGGGGCTCGGCTAGTGAAGTGTCGTAGGTACCGGTAAATGAAATATTTTCCTTCGAGAAGCCGTAGTACCCCCGATCTCGCAGTAAGGCTTCCACCCGTTCGCGTTCGGCACTGAAATTACGCTCGTCGACCCGGTTTCCTTTTCGCAGAAAGCGAATGCCCCGGGCATTGTGAAGGATGCTGTCAATGCGGGGGTCAACGGTAACCAGCCGGATGGAATCCAATACGTAAGGTTTCCCCTGCTGCACTTCGTAGAGC
>NZ_JBMDWJ010000202.1:0-18279 GCF_048595215.1 Siphonobacter sp. | reverse complement strand
GTCTTTAACTAAAATTTAATTATTATTACTTTATCGACTGATTATATTTTTGCACGGATTATAAAACCTAATTATCACTTTTGTTGTTGTTGACGCTACGATAAACACCAACAACGGTGACAGCTAATTGAGGCATTTCATTAACCTATTTATCTAGATTACCCTATTCACTATGATCTACTAAATCTATGTGAATTGAAGTTGATTTATAATTTCCTGTTCTCATACTTTCAATGAAATCTTCTTTTGAAATTCCAAACACACTTGAGATATAATGAAAATGAGCTTGGCCTCCTTTCCAAGTTTCTCTACCTGAAATACTCTTATAAGTCAGGAAGAAACAATGCCAAAAATTATCTTTCTCAAAGAAGTGCGAAACAATTACTTTTCTATGTTCTATTATATTCTTTAACTCTCCGTCAACTAAATCAGTATCTCCTATTTTTTTAATAGTTCCATCATCTCTTAAATAAAGTAATTCTGGAAGTTTTTTTCCTGCTAATCCTGCAGGCAAGGTTTCAAAAAAATATTTACTATATAAAAAACCAAAATTATTGAATGACTTAAATATAAGAGCCATCAGTTCATTAAGGTTCAAACTCATACCTTTAAGTAATCGTTCTTGGTCTTTTTTACGAGTAGCATCTAATAATGCTAAAAAATTAGAATGGATTTTTGTTTGCTCAAATATATCAAAAAAATCAGCAATATCTTCTTCAGCTTTTTTTATAAAGAAATCTTCTTTTAGGAATGAAGTAAGAAATGCATTTTCAGCCTTCAAACTATCTTTAATAAGAATAGCTCTTTTTTTAATCTCGTAATTTTTATAATATTCTATAGGGTTTACTCTTTCAACATTTCCATTTGAGAAAAATCTAATAAACCCGCCTTCTCCATAATAAAATTTTTCCGTATTCATTTTCGATTTAGCTCATTAAATTTTCCATAAGATCTAAACAGTCACTAAGATAATTAATCAATGATTCCATTACCCTTTATGTTGTAAATATTAATAAATAATTTAACAAAAAAGACCCACCAGCCAAAAGCCAGTGGGTCTTCCTTTTTATAACAAAAACTCTTAATTCAACCGAAAACTATTCTTCCCCACCAACTGCTCCAATCCTTTGATTAGATCATTCGAAACGTTGATTTTATTAAAACGACTTTGCAAGACTACCTCTACCGGACTTTCCGAGTCTTTGAGTTTCACGAATAAGTTACAGGTGCCCGGATTTTGTTTGAACAACTCACTTAAACTGGCCACCAATTCCCCGCTGACTTCCTGCAAGTTGATTTCCAGACTCAGCTGCTTACACATCTTCTCCCGTACCTCGGGCAGGAGCTGAATCTGCGTAGCCTTGAACTCGTACTGGCCCTGATTTCGCCAGCTGGGTTGTAGTTTTCCCCGAATGTACAGGAAACGATCCTGGGCTACGTACTGACCCATTTTGACGTAATCGTCACCAAACAGGGCCAATTCCATACTTCCGGCATAATCCTCAATCGTAAACAGACAGAAGGGATTACCATTTTTGGCGTATCGTTCCTGATACTTGGTCACAATTCCGGCAATGCGGACGTCGCGGTTGTACCAGTTCTTTTCCTCTTCCGAGTCACGGAAACGATCAAGCGTAATGTCGCAGAAGTTATCCAGCTCAATGCGGAACTCATCCAGCGGGTGGCCGGAAATGTATACGCCAATCACATCGCGTTCCTGGTTGAGTTCGATCATCCGGGCCCAGGGCTCCGCCGAGGGTACGCGGGGAGCCATCATGTTGGCTCCACCACCCCCACTCATGGCTCCGAATAGTGATACCTGAGCGGCGGCTTTTTCTTCGTGGTGTTTGTTGGCGAATCGAATCAGCGTTTCAATGAACGTACCCGTTCCCGTATCGGCAAAGAACGCTGCCCGGTTAATGCCAAAGCTATCGAAGGCTCCGGCGTAGGCCAGTGATTCCAGCGTTTTCTTGTTCACCGTACGCAGGTTGATCCGCGTGACGAAATCAAAAATATCCTGGTACGGGCCATTGGCGTTTCGTTCCTGAATGATGCTATCCACAGCCGCATCGCCCGTACCTTTAATACCACCCAGACCAAAACGAATTTGCTTCTTCTTATTAACGTTAAATTCCTTGATGGATTCGTTCACGTCAGGGCCTAATACGTCGAGACCCATCCGGCGGGTTTCCTCCATGAAGAGCGTAATCTTTTTGATGTCGCCCAGCTCGTTGGTTAAGTTGGCCGCCATGTACTCTTCCGGATAGTGGGCCTTTAAGTAGGCCGTCTGGTAGGCTACGAACGCGTAACAGGTCGAGTGCGACTTGTTAAAGGCGTACTGAGCGAAGGCTTCCCAGTCCGTCCAAACCTTTTCGAGTTTCTTGGCATCCAGACCTTTGGCAACGGCCCCTTCCATGAATTTGCCTTTCATCTTATCCAGCGTCGCCCGGTCTTTCTTACCCATGGCCTTCCGCAGTACGTCGGCGTCCCCTTTGGAGAAGCCCGCCAGTTTCTGCGACAGCAACATTACCTGCTCCTGGTACACCGTGATTCCGTAAGTATCGGCCAGATACTCTTCCATTTCGGGAAGGTCATACACTACGGGTTTCCGTCCGTGTTTCCGGTCAATAAATTCAGGAATGTACTGAATCGGACCGGGTCGGTACAGGGCGTTCATGGCGATAAGGTCCTCAAACCGCGTGGGTTTCAGCTCCTTCATGTACTTCTGCATCCCGGCACTTTCGTACTGGAAGATCGCGTAGGTTTCTCCGCGTTGGAACAGCTCGTAGGTCTTCGCATCGTCGAGCGGCAGGCTGTCCAGGTCAATTTCCACACCGTGGTTTTGCCGGATTAGAGCCAGGGCATTTTTCAGGATCGTCAGCGTGGACAAGCCCAAAAAGTCCATCTTGATTACCCCGGCATCCTCAATCACTTTTCCTTCAAACTGCGTGATGAACCAGTCCGAATCTTTCGAGGTACACACGGGAATGATCTCCGTCAAATCCATCGGAGCAATGATGATCCCCGCCGCGTGGATACCCGTACCCCGAACGGAACCTTCCAGTTTCAGGGCTTCGGTCAGTACCTTCCCGGCGACGGTATTGGATTTCATCGTATCCCGTAACTTCTGGATATTCTGAATCTCCTCGCCGCCCCAGCCTTCTTTATCTTTCACGCCGCCGGGTCCGTCGATGGGAGCCAGCAGGACGCGTTGCAGGTTCAGATCCAGGGGTTTTTCCGGAATCAGTTTAGTCAAGATATTCGTCTCATCCAGCGGTAAATCTAGTACCCGACCTACGTCTTTAATGGCCGATTTGGCTTTCATCCCCGTATAGCTCACAATCTGGGCTACCTGATTTCGGCCGTATTTTTCAACGACATAATCAATCACTTTCTGGCGTCCGGCATCGTCAAAGTCCGTATCAATATCGGGCATGGATTTCCGGTCAGGGTTCAGAAAACGCTCGAACAGCAGGTTGTACTTGATGGGATCAATGTTCGTAATCCCGATGCAATATGCCACCGCTGAACCCGCCGCCGAGCCCCGGCCCGGCCCGACGAATACGCCGATGTCGCGACCCGCCTTGATAAAGTCCATTACAATCAGGAAGTACCCGGCGAAACCCATCGTTTTGATGGTATGTAACTCGAAGTTGAGGCGTTCCTCGGCTTCGGGCGAGATGGTTTCGTAGCGTTGCCGGGCTCCTTCAAAGGTCAGGTGACGCAGGTATTCCCACTGGTTCAGGGTATCATCCGCGTGTACCTTGAACTCGTTGGGAATGGGGAAGTTGGGCAGCAGAATGTCTTTTTTCAGTTTCGGATCGAAACACTTGTCGACAATCTCCTGCGTATTATCCAGGCCTTCGGGAATGTGTCCCCAGACCTGTAACATTTCGTTTTTCGTCTTGAAATAAAACTGGTCGTTGTAAAAAGCAAACCGCGAGCCGCGGGGCATGGCCTCGTCATCCGAGAAGTCCTTGGCCGAGGGCGTACTCTGCTTTTCACCGGTGTTGACGCACAGCAAAATATCGTGGGCGTTGGCATCCTGCTGATCCACGTAGTGACTATCGTTGGAGACAATCACCTTGACGTTATGCTTACGGGCAAACTTGAGCAGCACCTCATTGACCCGTTTCTGATCGGGGATTTCGTGATCCTGTAGCTCGACGTAGAAGTCTTCGCCGAAGATATTCAGCCACCACAGAAACTCCTTTTCTCCTTCCTCTTCGCCCTTCCGCAGAATGGCCTTCGGTACACTGGCTCCAATACAGCAGGTCGTAGCAATGAGGCCTTCGTGGTACTGTTCGATCAGGGTTTTATCAATCCGGGGGTACTTGCCGTACATGCCTTCAATAAAGCCCAACGAGCAGAGCTTGACCAGATTTCGGTAGCCCGTTTCATTCTTAGCCAGCATCAGCTGGTGGTACCGCACGTCTTTCTTTTCCTTGGTAAACTTCCGCTCATGTCGGTCCTGTACCACGTAAAACTCACAGCCTACAATAGGTTTTACCCCGTGTTTTCCGGCTTCGGCCACGAATTTGAACACACCGAACATATTACCATGGTCGGTAATGGCTACTGCCGAATGTCCGTCCGCCTTGGCTTTCTTGAACATACCGCCAATGTCAGCGGCACCATCGAGCAGGGAAAATTTGGTATGGCAGTGAAGATGGGAAAAATGCATAGTAACGGGGCTCTCTATCCTACAACAAAATCAAACTTGAAGATACGATGAAAAACGTAGGAGGGCAAGTTAGGTTCCAGCGGGAGACGTTTTTCCGTGAAAGTTTAACCATGCGTGATAACCAATACCAATACCGGTGGATAACAAAATAGATATCCCTTCTTAGAAACCCTATTGGTATACATTCATGGCTTTATCATCCAAGTATGCTTCATTGTCGCTTAAACATCCTATACACTTAAGCAAGCAACTCTTTTCCTTTTGCAAGGATATTTATTACACTGGCAAAACGGTGGAGTTGATGTCTTTTATTGTTTGGGAAGTGGCTCATGTACTAAAACTTAACCGTCGTAAAAAGTACCTTGCCTTTAGCTCCCGTACCCCCCATACAGTCATCGAAGAAGGAATCATTCAACGGACTTCCGACCCCGAATCACTTTTACACGAACTGGAAGAAACTTCTGCCGACTGGCTTTTCTGCCTTATTACGCCCTCCCTTGCGTACTGGTGCGTTTCGCAACGTGAAAAGCGTCAGCTTTACCATAAGACCGCCGATGCTACGCAGGCTAAACTGGTTAGTACCTTCGACGAAGAAATCAAAAGTCTCTACATTACGCAGGCGAATGTTATTTTGATCGCCTCGGGCGGCTGCATTTTCAGGAGTACTAATCAGGGCATTTCGTTTCAGCGGGTACTCCAGCTGAGCAGTCCTATTAGCTGGTTTCTGTTCAACAACGGGATCGCCGAATTGCCTTCGGGTGAGTTGTTGATTGGTGAATACGGTTCCATCTGGCAACAAACGCGGTGGCAAAGTCTGGCGTATTTTTATTATTCAAAAGATCAGGGACAAACCTGGCAACAGATACGCTCCCTGCACGAACGAGGGGTTAACAAACACGTACACGTACTCAAGTACAGCAAGCTGTTACAATCCCTGATCATGACTGACGGGGATAACCACAAGAAACTGTGGATTAACGCTTCGTTGTCTTCTTACGATCAACTGAATCGGTTCAAGCGTAAGCAGGGCTGGAAGATGGTAACTCATCTGCACCTGTTCAAAGGGGGCTATACATCCATGCTTGATGGTAGTAAACGGATGTTTTTAGGTTCGGACTATATGGGAGGCACTAACTTCCTGGTTTCCACCACTGACGGAAAACGCTACCAGAGTCTGATCATTCCGGACCCTTACCGACGGTGTCCGATTATGAATATGACGTACCTAAAAACGGCAACCCATACGGAAATCTGGGCTTCGTTATTTTGCGGAATCGGGGGCTCAACGAAATGTTTGATCATGTATACAGAGGACGATGGTCTGCACTGGCACAAGTTCCTGGAGTACGATGGCTCCCGCTATGCCGTCCACCTCATAAGCCATACAGAAGCCCAAACTGGCTATTTATACCTATCTGTCACTAGTACCGAATGGTCAACCTACCGCGTTTATAAGGTCAGACGTTTCTAATCTTTCCTAGTACTGTTTTCCTTCCCTGAAATAGCCTCGTGCTTATTTTCAGGGATTTTTTATTTATTTTTCATGACGTTTCATCCTTCTTTTGACCAATCCATCGAAATTTTTACCACTTAACTCATTCTTAACAAACTATAAGATTTTTTTTTATACTTTTAGCCTATATCTCGTACCGTTAGGTACTGGTAGGCGTGGCTTGTTCCGTCTTTCCATGGCTAACGGTCGAAAAGTCCAGGAATGCATCAAAAATTTTATTCACTATAAGTCAATTACTTACCTATAGATATCATCACCTTTGCAGGAACAGTTTGTTGCATTTATCTCATTGTTATCGACTATAAAGTTTAAAGTACATCGATAGTATAGTTCATACGGCCTAGCACCATTGATATTTGACATCCACTTTACTAATTTTCATGAAAATAGCTCTTTTTACTCATTCAAATTCTCCACTCCAAATCCATAAAACCACTCACTGATCTAGTAGCGTATCCCTTTATCTTTCATCTGTATGAAAAAACTTTACTATTTACTCTTTCTTCTTTTGTTAGGCGTAACGAAACCATCCTTTGCCCAACAAGCTGGTAACGAATGGATTAATTACCAACAAACGTATTACAAAATTCCGGTCACGCAGAAAGGCATGTACCGAATCACCTACGCTGAGCTACAAAACGCTGGCTTTGATCTGTCCGCTAATCCTCAACAGATTCAGGTATTCAGACGAGGCGTTGAACAAGCCATTACCGTTGCTGGTGAAGGGGATGGAAGATTGGACGGCGGCGATTACATTGAGTTCTTTGGGGTAGGTAATGACGGCTCTCGGGATGCTGAACTGTACGTACCGAAGGAATCCCAAACCAATCCCTACGTGAGTCTATTTACGGATAATTCCTATTACTTCCTGACCGTCAGTCCAGGTGCGAAAGGGAAACGCGTAGCGGTATCTACGCTTTCTTCCAATGGGCTTACCGCTGAAAGCTATCACCTGGCAGAAACGGTCATTGCTTACAACAGAGCCTTTCACGTAGGTGCTTCTTACGACGCAGGTAATAATTTGCAGGATTACCAACAAGGGATTTCAGTCAGTGAATTTGGTCCTGGTAAAGGGTATATGGATGACCGGATTTATGCCGGCAATAGCCGTAACTATACGCTCCCTTTACTTAATGCATACCGGCAGGGGCCGACTCCTAGCCTGGAAACTTCCTTCTACGGAGTAGGCCGGGGCGGGCATAACATTGATCTTACCGTAGGCAACTCGTCCGTAACCAATACGGCTTTCTCGGATCTACAGACGGTTAAAGTGAACAAATCTTTGGACTGGAGTAACTTCAACACCAACGAAGGCATCGCTACAGTTACTTCCAAGCAAGGCTCCAACGCCGTGGTTTATTTTAAGCTTGTGTACGCCCAAACACTCGACTTGTCGGGCATTAGTGGCAAGGCTATCAATACCCGTACGAATAGCTCAGGCACTTCGCTTCTTCGCTTTTCGAACGCTACGTCCAATGATCAGGTTTACGATATCACGGATCTGAATGGCGTGCAAAAAATCACGGCAACCCTGACGAACGGTACCTTGGACGCGGTCGTAGGAAACGCACAAAGCACCCGGAATCTTTGGGTAAGTCGCACGCCTAGTACCGTGGCCAGAATCGAACGGGTTTCGTTCCGCTCCATTAACGCCAGCGATTACAATTACCTGATTCTGACCCATAAATCCCTGCAACAGGCGGCGAATGACTACAGCTCCTACCGGGCTTCCAGTCAGGGCGGAAGTTACAAACCACTAGTAGTTGACATGGACCTGATTTCCAATCAGTTTAACTACGGGGAAAATAGTCCTTTGGCGATCCGGCGTTTTGCTGACTATATGGCGAAAAATGGTTCTTCAAAGCACTTGTTTTTAATTGGCCGAGCCATTGCCCCTCAGTATTTCCGGACCACGGCTAACCTGACGACCAGCGAAGCCATGAATGAAGTCAACCAGATTCCTACGGGTGGCTGGCCCGGTTCTGATTGGCTGCTCGTCATGGGCCTCAACGGCAAGCCAGCCAACGTACCCGCACTTTCAGTGGGTCGATTGAATACGACCACTTCGGATGAAGTATACGCGTATTTAAACAAAGTGAAAGAGTACGAAAGTCAACCCGTAGCTCTGTGGCGAAAGAACTTCCTGAATCTGAGCGGCGGCCATGATTTCAATTACGAAATTCCTACGTTTAGAAACTTTGCTACTAATTATTCCAATACCGTTAAAAACGCACCTTTGGGCGGCAATGCGAAGATTCTTTCCAAGCAAACCACCGAAAATGTAGAGTTCTTCGACGTTTCGAAAGATGTAAACGCGGGACTAAGCATGATTACCTTTTTCGGGCACTCCGGTCCTGGTTATACGGACATTGACATTGGACTGGCCACGAACAGCAATTTCAACAACAAGGGCAAATACCCGATCATGTTTGTGAATGGCTGCGAAGCGGGTAATATATTCTCGAACGATAATGTACAGACCGTTGGTACCAACTGGGTTAATACACCCGATCGGGGAGCTATCGTATTCCTAGGTTCTTCGTTTTTGGGATGGCCGAGCTATCTGGATCGCTATTCCAGCCTTCTGTTCCAAAACCTTTCTAGCTCCACTTACCTCAACAAATCGTTTGGCGATGTACTGGTAGCTACGACGACTCGCTATGTATCGGACAACCCGAACAACAAAATGACCGTAGGACACGCCCAGGAGTTTAACCTACAGGGTGACCCGGCCATTGTTCCCTTCCCCTTAACTAAGCCTGATCTGGCTTTTGAGGCGGGTAGTCTGTTTGTAGAATCAGGCAGTACCTCAACGGGAAATTTCAAGCTAGGTGTAGCCGTTAGTAACTTAGGAACCGTCTCTGGTTCTCCTGTTAAAGTTTCACTGAAACGAACGGCTAGTACCGGTTCTGCGAGTAGTACCACCGACCTGGGCACGCTCACCTTTAATCCAGTCCGGTATCGTGATACGCTTTATTTCGATGTAAAGAATACATCCAATGCGGTTAGTAATAATCAAATCAACGCCGTAATTGATGCAGAAAATACCATTGATGAAGTGACGAAGAGTAACAATCAATTAGGTTTTGATTACGTGATTGATGCTCCGCTGCCCGTTAGTTTAATTTACTTCAGAGGACAGGTTGAATCCAGTACTGGTAAAAACTTTACGGGTACGGATGTGACTACTATCCCCGAGAACGTAGGTGTACTGTCCTGGAAAGTGACCGACGAGAAAAACATCGTAGGCTATGGCGTAGAAAAAAGTGTAGACGGAAAAAACTGGTTTAGTATCGGCTTCACGCTCTCACAAAATACTTCTTCAGCGTTGTATACGTTCTACGATACGAAACTTCAGGTGGGCAATAGCTATTACCGCCTAAAAATCGATGAAGCGTCAGAGCCAGATCATTACAGCAAAATTATTGCTCTCAGCTTGGCTCCAACCTATGGATTGGTTGCCTACCCAAGTCCAGCGGATGCGGATGTTACCATTCGTATTAAAGAAAATGTCGGTAGTACGGCTACTGCTGTCAAAGCCGTTCTGTATAGCCCCATGGGACAAGTAGTGTGGAAGGGCGAACTTCGGAATGGTACGGTTACTATTCCGACCCAGAGTTTAACCAATGGACTCTACCACTTACAAGTGAACGACGGTACCGCTATTCAAAAGCAGAAGATTGTTGTAGCTCACTAGGAGTCATGTACTTAAAACAGAAAAGGCCTCGCTTAAAAGCGAGGCCTTTTTCTGTTACTTCAGCGTTTCTTCCAACCAATGATAGAATTCCCGCTGCCAGACGATTGCATTTTGGGGACTGAGTACCCAATGGTTTTCGTCGGGTAGGTATAGCAGTTTACTTTTAATTCCCCGTAGCTGGGCTGCCTGAAAAGCCTGCAAGCCCTGTTCGATGGGCACGCGGTAGTCTTTTCCACCCTGAATAATGAAAATGGGCGTATCCCACTTCTCGACAAAGTTGCTCGGCGACTGGCTAAACGAACGTTGAGCTACCGCGTTTTTCTTATCCCAATCCGGACCGCCTTGTTCCCAGTTTTCGAAAAATAATTCGTCGGTAGTGCCGTACATGCTACGGAAATCAAATACGCCGTCGTGGGCAATGAACGTTTTGAATCGTTTGGCATGAACACTCGCCAGAGCGAACACCGAGAATCCACCAAAACTTGCTCCTACACAACCCCGACGGTCTTTATCTACGTAAGGCTCTTTCGATACGGCATCAATGGCACTCAGATAATCCTGAATGACCTGACCACCCCAGTCTTTGCTCACCTGTTCGTTCCACTTGGTTCCATGACCGGGCATACCCCGACGGTTAGGGGCTACTACAATATATCCCTGCGAGGCCATCAATTGGAAATTCCAGCGGTATGAGTACGTTTGCGTCAACGGAGCCTGCGGTCCTCCCTGGCAATACAATAGCGTTGGGTACTTTTGAGCAGGATCAAAATTGGGCGGATAAATCACCCATACTAGCATGTTTTTACGATCGGTAGTGGTTACCCATCGCCGCTCGGTTTTGCACACGCCCAAGGAAGACACCGTAGCGTCGTTTACGTGCGTCAGTGCCTGAATAGAGCCATTGGTCACATCAATGGTTACCAATTCCGCCGGGTGATTCATGTCCGTTTTGGACGCAATCAACTTCTGGCCTACCTGCCCGATAATGTCACTCACGTCAAAATCGCCCTTGGTAAGCTGCGTAATGACGGGCTTTGTCTGCGTAGTGCCAGGGTAACTCACTTTAAATATCTGTAAGGTCCCGTTGATGGGAGCCCAGAAAAATAATGCCGTTCCGTCTTCGCTCCACTTGAATCCCTCCACGTGAATATCATCGCGTTGCTGCGTCAAATTCAGCGTAGACTTTCCATTGGATACGACCAGGTCCTGTTTATCGGCCTCGTATCCATCGCGTTTCATTTGCAACCAGGCCAGGTATCCTTTCGCATTAAAGGCTGGATTGACGTCGTATCCTTTGTTACTTTCGGTCAGGTTTCGGGTCGCTCCAGTGGTTACATCGTATTCGTAGAGATCGGTATTCGTACTGACGGCGTAATCAGTACCGAATTTTTTCTTTGTTACGTATACAATGTGTTTGCCATCGGGATGCCAGATGAAGTCCTCATCTCCACCGAAGGGTTTCTGGGGGCAATCATTGGTTTCGCCGGGCATGAGATCTTTCGGCGTACCAGCCTGACCATTCACGAGCGGGGTTAGGAACACGTGATCAAACTTGCCATCTTCCCAGGTATCCCAGTGCCGATAATTCAGGGAAGTGAACACATAGGCATTGGATTGTGGTAAATCCTTGTACTTGTCGGCTCCCGTAATAGCCAGTACGGGGACAGGCTCACTGCTGATGCGATACTTGCCATCGGCGGATACTTTTGAATCTTTTAGTATCCCTTCGGTAGTGCTAATTTCCTGAGCCTCTCCGCCTGTCACTGGAATTTTATACAGCTTCCGCTGACTCTTGTTGTCCGGCATTTGCGGCGTACTGACCGCGTATACTACGTATTGTTTATCATTGGAAATACCCAGGCCCGATACCCTGCCCATTTTCCAAAGTTGTTCGGGTGTTAACCGTTGTTGAGCGTTTATTGCCAGCGAGCTTAAGAACATCCCGCCCAGCAGCCAAGCTTTTTTCATACACGTAAATCAATAGTTACTAACCATGCACCGCTTATTCGGTGCCCGGCAAAGGTACATTAGAATCGTCCGAGATCACGCTACTCATCGACTAGGCGATTCGTAAGCAAGCTCTCTCCCCGATGAAATATTCACATTTTTTATATAAATTTTTAAATTTTCTAGAATAGTATTTTATTCTGCCTTTATCTACAACAACAGAAATATATTATTTTTTAATAGAATAATACTAGCAAAAAATAGTCTTTCATTCTTCTTCATTAACACTGAGCTTCCTAAAAATTAAGTATTTTTTCGAAAATCGAACGACGCTATACGTCGGCACAATTTGACAATTCGTAGAATAATTTTTAATAATTGCAGACAAATTACCTCCTAACAAAATAAACCCTCTATAACTACACAATTACTTCTCTATGAAAAAATCCTTACTTTGGGTATGTGCTATTCTACTAGGAATGGTACAGATCGTCTTTGCTCAAGAAAGACGAATTACCGGTAAAGTCTCTGCGGCAGATGGGCAGGCGGTTCCAGGCGTAAGTGTGCAGGTAAAAGGAACCACTCGTGGCGTGGTAACGGATGCATCGGGCCAGTATGCCATCAACAGCGTTAGTACTTCGGATGTACTCGTGTTTTCAGCCGTTGGTTACCGTATTCAGGAGCTGACCGTTGGCAATCAAACGACTATCAATGTTAGCTTACAGGAAGAAACCAAGGCCCTGGACGAAGTGGTCGTCACGGGCTACGGCACGCAGCGTAAAAAGGACATTACCGGGGCGGTAACCGTTGTCAAGGGAGCCGATCTTACGGCCCTGCCTACAGCCAACCTTACGCAGGCCCTGCAAGGTCGGGCGGCCGGAGTAACGGTAGGTAATGACAACTCCCCTGGCGGTGGTACCATGGTACGGATTCGGGGATTTGGTACCATCAACAATAACTCCCCGCTGTACATCGTCGATGGCGTTCCTACGCAGGGTACCCTGAATAATATCAACCCGAATGATATTGAAAGTTTACAGGTACTGAAAGATGCGTCAGCGGCGTCGATTTACGGAGCACGGGCCGCGAACGGGGTCGTGATTATCACGACTAAAAAAGGAAAACCCGGGGAACCTAAGCTGACCTTCGATATGTACGTAGGTGTGCAGCGTCCGGGTAAATTCCTCAACTTGCTTAACTCCCAGGAATTGGGTCAACAGATTTGGGCTTCAGCACGAAACGTCGGCCAAACGCCGTCACACGGCCAGTACGGCAGCGGTGAGCAGCCCGTCATTCCAGATTACATCTATCCCTCCGGCGTATTCGAAGGTGATGCTCGCGTGGCACGTGATGCGAATGGCAACTACGTTAATTACACCTACGATCTGCGAAATCCGGATTTGGGTAAAACGAAGTTCATGATTACGAAGGCCAATAAGCAAGGTACGAACTGGCAGAAAGAACTCTTTAACCCTGCCCTGATTCAGAATTATCAGTTGGGTACCAGCGGTGGCACGGATAAGGGCTCATACGCGATTTCTTTCAACTATTTCGATCAGAAGGGAATCATGAAGTATACCAACTACAAACGGTATTCTTTACGGGCCAATACGGAGTTTAAGCTGAAAGATCGTATTCGCATTGGTGAAAACTTTACCGTATCGTATGATGAGCGGGTGGGCATTACCAACAACGACGAATCAAATCCGATTGCCTTTGCCGTACGGATGAACCCCCTGATTCCCGTGTACGACGTTGCCGGAAACTTTGCCGGAGCGAAAGGAGCCAACTTAGGTAACGCTCGTAATCCGGTCGCCGAGCTGTACCGCAACAAAGACAACGTAACGAAGGGCATTCACCTGTTTGGGAATGCGTTTGCAGAGCTGGACATCGTAAAGAACCTGGTGTTCCGTACCAGCTTAGGTATTGAATACAATACCTACAACTTCAATCCTTTTACGCCGCTTGATCCCGAATCGCCGGAAGCTCGTAATACGAATAACCTCCGGGTAGAAAACCGGTACGACAACTCCTGGACCTGGTACAACACGTTGACGTACAATAAAACGTTTGGTAATCATACTATCAATTTACTGGCGGGTACTGAGGCTATTGCTACGTATGATTTCATTTTCGACGCTACCCGTAGTAACTACGCCTTTGAGGACCCCGATTATCTGTACCTGAATGCGGGTAGTCCACTGGGCCTGCAAAACAGCGGCCGGGGCGTTAACCGTACGCGTTTGTTTTCGTTGTTCGGTAAAGTCAACTATGCTTACAAAGATTTCTTCCTGGCTGACTTTACGTTGCGGCGGGATGGTTCCTCACGCTTCAGTGCTGCCAATCGGTATGCGGTGTTCCCGGCGGCCAGTGTGGGTCTGCGTTTATCCGAACTGGCCGCTCTCAAGAATGTCAATTTCCTTTCCGATCTGAAAATTCGTGGGGGCTGGGGAAGTACGGGTAACCAGAATATTCCGAACATTTACAACGCCTATACCCTGTACGAATCGCGGCCTACGGAAAACCATTATGACATCAATGGATCGCGTTCTTCCATTGTACCGGGCTTCGATCTGGTTCAGTTCGGAAACGATCAGGGTAAATGGGAAACCACTACTTCGCTGAACCTGGGTTTCGATGCGAGTTTGTTCAACAACAAGTTACAGGTAGTCTTTGACTGGTATACCAAGAAAACCAAGGACATGCTCAGCCAGATCGATGTACCCTGGGCTCTGGGACAGGCCACGATCCCGTATACGAACATCGGCGATATGCAGAACAAAGGGGTGGATCTGTCGATCAACTACAGCGGACGGGCCATGGATGGCAAGATGCGATTCACGGTGGGAGCCAACTTCTCTACCTACCGCAACAAAGTACTCCGAATCAATAACGATCCCAACTCCATCAAATTTGGTTTTAGCACGCGTCTGCCAGCCATGAGTGCTACGAAAGTGGGTGAACCGATTGCCTCGTTCTACGGCTACGTGATTGATGGTATCTTCCAGACCGATGAAGCAGCTAAGGCCGCTCCCCAGGCTTTCGGTACGTATAACCGGGCAGGTTCATTCATCTTCCGTGATGTGAATGGAGATGGTGTGGTAACGTCAGCGGATCGTACCTTCATCGGCAATCCGCACCCAGACTTTACCTACGGCTTAAACCTTAGCGTTGGCTACAAAAACTTTGATCTGACTTTATTCGGACAGGGTGTACAGGGCAATGACCTCTTTAATTACATGCGGTACTGGACTGATTTCAATACCTTCCAGGGTAACCGTAGTACGCGGATGCTGTACGACTCATGGGTACCCGGCAAAACTGACGCCAAACTGCCTCAGCTTCGGGCTACGGACGCGACCAGTGCTCAGATTTCTACCTACTTCGTTGAAAAGGGTTCCTACCTGCGTCTGAAGAATATCCAGTTGTCGTACTCCTTACCCGCAGGTGTGCAGAAGAGCTTAGGATTGGGAGCGTCTCAGATTTACGTGCAGGGACAAAACCTGTTCACCCTCACTAAGTATACGGGGCTGGATCCGGATGTTAACTTACGTCGTTCGGGTGATAACGGTCAGGACACGCACTTAGGCGTGGACGAAGGAGCCTATCCCGTCTCGAAAAACCTCATTGTAGGCTTACGACTCAGTTTCTAATCCCCATTTACCTCATTTCAGATTTTACAGCTACTTATATGAAAAGAAATAGTATTGTTTTATCGATTTTGCTGACGGGCCTCATTTCCTCCTGCGGCGACTCTTTTCTGGACGTAAAACCGCAAGGGGTGGCCTTGGGCAGCCAGCTTACTAATAAAAGTGGCGTTTCTGCTTCGTTGATTGGTGCTTACTCGCTGCTCGATGGCATTGGTTCCGGGGGTACCAACTGGCACGGAGCCGTATCGAACTGGGTATACGGTGGCGTGGCTTCGGACGATGCGTATAAGGGTACGGACGCCAGTGACCAACCCGAAATCACCGGTATCGAACGCTATGAAGTTCAGCCCGCTTTCGTACACATGCGGGGAAAATGGCGGGTCGTCTACGATGGAATTTCTCGCTGTAACGAAGTGCTTCAACTGCTGGCGAAAACAACCGATATGACCGACGCGGAAAAAACGCAGGTCATTGCTGAAGCTCGGTTCCTGCGGGCTCACTATCACTTCGAAGCCAAAAAGATGTGGAATAAGGTTCCGTATATTGACGAAACGATCTACAATCCGGCCGATCCTAATTCAGTGAAAGTACCCAACGATAAGGACATCTGGACAAACATCGAAGCCGACTTCAAGTTTGCGATGGACAATCTGCCGGAAACGCAGACGCAGAAAGGACGGGCGACCAAGTACGCTGCCATGGCGTATCTGGCGAAAGCGTATTTGTTCGAAAACAAGTATAGCACAGCCAAACCCCTACTGGAAGCTATCGTAGCGAGCGGTAAATACCGTCTGGTTGATTACCACGACAACTACAAAGCCCTTACCAACAACAATGCCGAATCGATTTTTGAGGTACAGTTCTCGGTAAATGATGGTACGAATGGTTCGAACGGGAATGCGGGTGATGAACTCAACTGGCCCTATTTTTCGGGTGCTCCGGGTGGTGGCTGCTGTGGTTTTTACTTGCCTTCGTTAAACTTGGTGAACGCCTTTAAAACGGACGCGAATGGTTTGCCTATGCTGGATACGTTTAACAACTCGGATTTAAAAAGTGATCAGGGTTTGAAGATTACTGATTCATTTACGCCTGATACCGCTCCGGTAGATCCACGGCTGGATTGGACGGTTGGCCGTCGGGGTATTCCTTTTCTGGATTGGGGCCCGATGCCGGGCGTTACCTGGATTCGGGATCAGAACTATTCCGGACCCTATACGGGTAAAAAGTGGATGTACTACAAAAGCGAGGAAGGAACCAATACGCATTCCACCAACAAACGTCGGGTGGCCAATAACTATCGCATGATTAAGTACTCGCACGTACTGCTTTGGCTGGCCGAATGCGAAGCGGAAGCAGGAAATCTGGATAAAGCTCGCTTACTGGTGAATCAAATCCGAAATCGGGCCAAAAACAGCCCTTACGTCACCAATACGGATGGGAAACCAGCCGCTAATTACGTGATCAACGAATATCCCAGCGGCTCGGCGGCCTTTGCTGATCAGGCTTCGGCCCGCAAAGCCATCCGCTTTGAGCAACGCTTGGAATTCGCGATGGAAGGACACCGCTTCTTTGATCTGGTACGCTGGGGTATTGCCGATCAAACGCTGAATACGTATCTGCAAACCGAATCCAAAAAACGGACGTACCTGAACGGAGCCAGTTTTACGAAAGGCAAACACGAATATTTCCCTCTCCCCGTGGATGAGATTAACAACAGTTACATCAATGGTCAACCAACCCTGAAACAGAATCCGGGTTATTAGTCATAACTTACTTTCTTTTTAAAAGCCCCATCCCCGAGATGGGGCTTTTTCGTTTGGCTATTGAAAAACCATTAAATTGAGCCTTCCTTTTCTCCTTTACTGCTGAATCCCCATGAACGTCTCGATTAAAGAAATTGCCCGTCGATTGAAAATCTCGCCTTCAACGGTATCGAGAGCGTTACAGAATCACCCCCGAATCGGGCTTCGTACGCGGGAACGCGTCCAGGAACTGGCTCAACAGTTGAATTACGTTCCCAGTGCAACGGCCCGTAATTTGCGAAGCGGAAAAACCTTTATGCTGGGTGTAGTACTTCCCGAAATACAGGAGAACTTCTTTTCGAAAGCCATCAATGGTATTGAAGAAGTAGCTTTTGCCCGCGGGTATACCGTGGCTTTGTACCAGTCCCACGATCAGTACGAGCGGGAGAAACAGGTACTTGACGTCCTCTCGCGTCAGGTGGTAGACGGTGTCATTTTATCCGTAGCTAAGGAAAGCCATCAGTTCGATCACATTCAGAAAATCCTTCAGCACCAGATTCCACTCGTCTTGTTTGACCGAATCCCTCCTAGTATTGACACCCATCAGGTGAGTTGTAACATGGAAATGGGAGCCTATGAAGCGACGGGTTTACTCCTGAAGAAGGGATTCAAGCGGATTGCCCTGCTCAATGGACCGGCCTCTTTGGTGGCGAGTCAGGAACGGTATGAAGGCTACGTACGGGCCTTGACCGAAGCAGGTCTTTCTCCAGAACCTGAATTAATTGAATCTGTGGACTTAAGTACGGAAGCCACGCGGCGAATTATGGAACAATGGCTAGCCCTGCCCCAACCGCCGGATTCGGTGCTGACGTTTAACGATTACGTCGCTCTGGATGCCATGGGGGTATGTCGGGCTAAAGGTCTGCGTCTGAATACGGATATTTCGTTCGTGAGTTTTGCTAACCTGCCCATGAATGCCTACCTCGAACATCCGCCCCTGGCTTCCGTCGAGCAGCATCCGTACCGCATGGGCTATACCGCCGCTG
>NZ_JBMDWJ010000201.1:0-22646 GCF_048595215.1 Siphonobacter sp. | reverse complement strand
GGACACGTTCGCTACGGGCCAGGCTACTATGATTTCCAGGAGGGCGGACTGGCCTTTCTAGCTCCACATCAGTTGGTGACCATGACTGCTTCCACGGACAGTTACGAGGGGTTTGCCCTGTATTTTCATCCGGATCTGATTCGAACCTATCCGCTCGGCAAGTCGATCCGGCAGTATCATTTTTTTTCCTACGACATCTCGGAAGCCTTGTTTTTATCGGCGAGCGAAAAGGAGGTTATTACCTCCGTGTTTGATTCGATTCAGCGGGAGCTTCACACCAACATCGATGCCTTTAGTCAGGACGTACTGGTTTCGCAGATTGAACTGCTATTGCATCACAGTAATCGCTATTACAATCGGCAATTTCTGACCCGTAAAGCAGTCCATCATGATTTGATCACCACCATGGATGCGTACCTAACCAGCCGATTTTCGCAACCACTGAACGGCATTCCCACGGTACAGGAAGTAGCGGATCACATCAAGGTATCACCCCGCTACTTAACGGATCTACTCAAAACGCTACACGGGGTCAGTACGCAGCAATACATTCACAATCAGTTGATTGAAACGGCAAAAACCTACCTGAGTACGAGCGGCTTAACCGTGGCTGAAATTGCGTACCATCTGGGTTTCGAGCATCCGCAATCGTTCAGTAAGCTGTTCAAATCCAAAACCAGACTTTCTCCGGTGGCCTTTCGGCAATCCTTTAGGGATTAGATTTCAGATGAGAACGTATAGTTCAGAATGTCTCTTTCGATACCAATTTCCACACAGGAGGACCTATTTCTTAAAGGTCCTCCTGTGTAGTTTATAAAAGCAGAATCGGTCTTGCCTAGCAGTTTTGGTGAGAAAGCGATTCCCTTTCGAGTAATCAGCCGCTTTTTGCTCCACTCATTCGGTTGGTCTTTTCTGCCGCTTCCCGTCAGCCCAAGTCGATTCATACGTAAAAAACGGTCGTTTTTACATTTCTTTGTGCCGGCAAGGCTAACGATACGTACACGCTTACGACAGCCGATTGCTGCATGTATTACCTCGACAAACCGTATGAAACTCATTTTCTTCCTGCTTTTTACCCTTCCCTTTTTGGCTTTCTCAAAGCCCGAAAGCGTTTCATCTGCCTCTCCATTAGCTTTAGTCGATAGTAGCCAGCGTCGTGAAAATCCGGTCATTCCCGGGGATTTTGCGGACCCTTCGATCATTCGCGTGGGGCAAACGTACTACGCGACCGGAACTTCTTCGGAATGGGCACCCCATTTTCCCGTACTTCAATCCACCGATTTACTCCACTGGCAACCCATTGGGTACGTGTTTCCCAAAACGCCCGCCTGGGCGGCGGCTTCGTTCTGGGCTCCAGAGCTGTATTACCGAAAGGGCACCTACTTTGTGTATTACGTAGCCCGCAAAAAAAGCGATGGTGTTTCCTGTATCGGCGTAGCAACATCCAGTAACCCGGCAAAAGGATTTACTGACCGGGGCATTTTGCTGGAGTTTGGTAAAGAGGCCATTGATCCCTTTATCATCGAAGATAAGGGACAATTATACATCACCTGGAAAGCGTATGGGCTGGATCAGCGGCCCATTGAAATTCTGGGGAGCCGACTTTCCAATGACGGATTAAAGGTACTGGGAGAACCCTTCACGCTCCTGCGGGATGATAAAAAGGAAGGGCTGGAAGGACAAGCCCTCATCAAACGAGACAACACATACTATCTATTTTATTCCCCCGGTAATTGCTGCGGCAGGGATTGTAACTACAAAGTAGAAGTCGCCCGGTCGGCATCCCTGCAAGGCCCCTATACCCGCTTTGAAGGCAACCCCCTACTGGCCGAAACCGACGAGTGGAAATGCACAGGCCACGGCACGCTGGTTACTTCCCCAGCCGGAAAAACCTATTACCTGTATCATGCTTATAATAAGAAGGATCTGGTATACACGGGCCGACAAGGTATGCTGGGTGAAGTAGTATGGGATGCGGAATGGCCGCGAATCAAACCGCTGGGCAACGAGGCGGAACGCGTCAAGAATTTCCGGGATGATTTTTCAGCAACCACGGTATCCGGCAGCTGGCAGTGGGATTTTCGGCATGCTACACCGGAAGTTAAAGTAAGCAAGGGCAACCTTTTCTTAACGGGTCAATCTCTCGCCAACAACCCTTCCGGCACGGCATTGACGATTCGACCCCTTCTGGGTGATTATACCATGACCACCGAAGTCGTCAATCAAAACGCGGCCTTGAAAGGTCTGGTGCTCTACGGGGATGCTGGACAAGCCGTAGGCATCGGCATGCAGGGCAATCAAGTGCAGGTTTGGGAAGTGAAAAAAGATCAGCGGCAGATTCTCCGGCAGGAGTCGATTGCCTCAGCAAAAGCAGTTCAGCTTAAAATGGACGTGAAAGACGGCTCCCATATAAAGTTTTACTGGAGTCCGGACGGGGAAAAGTGGAACGAACTCACCACTGCCGCTGGCGTATATGACGGAAGTTTTCTGCCCCCCTGGGACCGCAGTCCACGACCCGGCTTATTGCATCAGGGGGCCTCGGGCGAGCCAGCCGTTTTCAGCTTCTTTGCCCTTTCCTATCCATAATTAGATAAAGCTGAAACCCCTCGACAACCCCCAAAGGAATGCCTGATTCCTTTGGGGGTTGTTTTTGACGCGTACTAAAATCAATCACCTATTCTGATCTAATTATATTACTTCACGAAGTTTTTATTAAAATATTTCGAGTTGAGTACTAAGGGTATGGGGGGCATTCTTTGTCACCCTAGTAAAGACTCATCTGTAGCTAATGGGATTGGTAGAAAAGCTTTCTAGTTCAGAAACTTCTTTGCGGGAAGAGCGTTTGCAACCGGAACCTTCCAAAGTGATTGATAACGAACATTTTATTCGAGCCGCTTTTGCCGAGTCTACCGGGAAAGGTTTTGAAGCCCTGTTTCGTCTGTACTATCAGCCTTTGTTCAGCCATGCTTTACGCTTTGTGTATACCAAAGAAAAGGCGGAGGATATGGTATGTGATGTGTTTCACGATTTCTGGAAAAGCAATACCTACGCTTCCATGCATGGTACGTTTCGTTCGTACTTATACGCGGCGGTGCGAAATCGGGCGTATACCTACGTTCGTTATGAGTTGAAAGAAGAGAAAAATACGACTTCTCCGGAATCTTCCGAACACCTCTCGGAAGCCAACAATCCCGAATCCCTGATTGAGTACGATGAATTGTACCAACGCATAGATCAGGCCATTTTGCAGCTTCCCGCCCAATGTCAGCGGGTTTTCATGCTGAGCCGGTTTGAGGGGAAGAAAAACAAGGAAATCGCTACCGAATTGAACCTGTCCCTGAAAACCGTAGAAGCTCACATGGCCAAAGCACTAAGTCAGCTTCGCAAGGCTATACTAACAATCACTATTCTGCTACAGTGGTTTAGTTAATCTCTTTCCTCCCAACCACCTATTGAAAGCCAACCGATTACCATGGAAGACCAGGTCATTAAAAACACGGTACACGATTACTTCGCGGGTCGGGCCACACCCCTTCAGAAGAAAGTCATTGAAGAATGGCTGAAGGATACCGGCAACCACGAACAATACTACCAATGGCTGCACGAATGGGAGCTAAACCACCTACAGGGCCGAGCTTCGTGGGAGGATGCTTTTCAGCGTACGCAGCAAATGCTTCATCAGGAATCCGAGCCAGAAGCTATCCTTCAAACCGATGATACGCCCATCCGCTGGTGGAACCGGACTTCGGTTCGGTTGATTGCGGCAGTTGTGGCAGTTGCCTTCCTCGGTGTCTCCTTCCCGGCCATTCGGAACCTGATTTATTACCAGACGAGTGAAACGGGATACGGTGAAACCCGGAACATTTCCTTCGAAGACGGTTCAAGCGTTACCCTAAATGCCAACTCTTCGCTACGGTATCCGCGATTTGGCTTCGGTGAAGGTACGCGTCGGGTGGAACTGCGGGGCGAAGCCGATTTCCAGATTGAACATACGCCGCAGCATCAGCCTTTCATTGTTTCCATTCCCAGTGGACTGGAAGTGAACGTCTTGGGCACCCAGTTTACCGTTTTTGCCCGCAGCCGTCGCTCGCAGGTCACGCTCCGATCCGGAAAAGTGGCCTTACAAATGAAACAGGCCCCGCAGGCTTCTCCGCTCGTGATGAAACCCGGCGATCTGGTCGTGATGAATCCGTCGGGAAAACTCAGTCGCTCGCATACCGCCCATCCGGAGCAATACGCTTCCTGGAAAGACCATCACCTCACGCTCAACCGAACCTCCCTCCGGGAACTGGCGTCCATTCTCGAAGAAACCTATGGGTTCGAAGTGGAAATCAACGATCCGGAACTCGCCAGTCGAACGGCTACGGGCCTCTTACCCGCCGAAAAGCCCGAAGCCACCCTGGAGCTTATCGCCGAACTATTCGCCATCAATTTCACCCGTCGCGACAACCGGATTGTTTTCAAAGACTAGACGCTAACCCTAAACCTATTTTTGTGTATGAGACTGCTTTCCCGGCGAGCTCGAAGATCGCTATTGGTCTGTGTTTCCCTATCCGTCTGTTCGCAGGTGTCGGCCCACTCACAGACGGGGCCCGGATTTTCCTTTGTTATGAATCAGATGACCCGCCAACCCAACGCTACCCTGCGGGATGTGCTGATCCAGTTAAAGAGTACGTACCGGGTCAACATCATTTTTGAAGATCGCCTGGTGCAATTACCCGTCGATCCGGCAGTAGTAGATCGCAAACGTTCCCTCGAAGAAAACCTGACGCGACTGCTGCAACCCAATGCCCTCGGCTTCAAAAAAGTAAGCGAAGGGGTATACATGATTGTACGCAACCGAAAGCCGCAGGAACAGACCTCAACTTCCCCCGAAAAAACCACAGTCCCTCCTAGTACACCCACCCTCGCTGCCCTAGCCGAGGTAGTAGAGTTACCCAAAGCTCCCCAGGATCGCCAGATTCAGGGAACGGTGAAGGACGAAAAAGGCGAAGCATTGCCGGGCGTCAGCATCATCGTGAAAGGCACGACGCGGGGTACTAACTCCGACGTACAGGGGGAGTTCAAACTGAGTATTCCCGACGGCGAAGTCACGCTGATTCTATCTTTTGTGGGGTATAAAAGCCAGGAATTGCTGGTGGGGAATCAAACCGCACTGAATGTTTCCCTGCAACCTGAACCTAGTGCTCTGGACGAAGTAGTGGTCATCGGTTACGGTACCACTCGCCGAAAAGACCTCACCGGGTCCGTTTCCAGCGTGAAAGCCGCCGACATCACGCTAAGTCCGGTAACGAATCCCGTCGAAGCCCTGCAGGGCCGCGTGGCGGGTCTGGATATTGAACGGGGCAGCGGCCGGGCTGGGACTACGCCCAACATTCTCTTACGCGGGAACCGCTCTATTTCCGGGGGACAAACGCCGCTGTACCTGATCGACGGCGTACCGGGGAATATTAACGCTCTGAATCCCAATGACATTGAAAACATTGATGTTCTGAAAGACGCAGCGGCTACGTCCATTTACGGAGTGGCCGGAGCCAACGGGGTCATCATTGTTACCACCAAAAAGGCCAAAGCGGGCAAATTACAGATTGACGTTGATAGCTATTACGGCATCAACGGCTTCGCCCGTTTTCCCAAACCGCTTACCGGCAACCGCTGGATTCAGTACCAAAGAGACCGCTATTTTACCGAACGGGGCACCTACACCGATAACCTCGTCGATCTGGTTTCATCCGTGGAAGTGCGTAATCTGGTCGAGCAGGGCCGCTGGGTAAACTGGGTGGATGAAACGCTTAAAACTGGGGTTCAGCAAAACCACTTCGTTTCCCTGCGGGGCGGCACGGATAAAATACAGGCCTATTTGTCTATGGGTTACATCGGCGAAAAGGGGATTTATCAATTCGACGAAGCCAAGATTCTCAACCTGCGTACGGGCATGGACGTGAAGTTCAGCAAGCTGTTTAAAGCCGGGATTCAAACCGTCCTGACGGCCCGTAATACCGATGCCACCGCCAGCCGGGTGAACAAAGCGTATAGCGTGGCTCCGGTGGGTGAAGCGTACAATGAAGACGGCAGTGTCCGACTCCGGCCCCTGGGTGAAAGCAATTCTACCATCAGCCCCATTGCTAATTATGCTCCCGGTGTATACGTAGACAATTCCAAAAGCCTGAATGTCAATATTTATCCCTACGTCGAATTAACGCCCCTCGATAACCTGACCATCCGGTCCAACCTGGGTCTGACGGCTTCGGGTTCGCGGGATGGTTTTTTCCAGAGTGAGCGAGCCTATAATCCGGCATCGGAAGGACGCGTCAATAAGGAAGCGAGTTACTCCAACGGCATTGGCTATTCGTACATCTGGGAAACCTACGCAACCTACAACCTGAATCTGCCCAAAGACCATCAGTTAACCGCCACGGCGATCACTTCGATGGCGAAGACGCAGACGGAAACGTCCAATATTTCAGTTAACGGCCTGGATTTTGATTACTACCAGTTTTACAACACCGGAGCCGCCAATACCGTCAGCAACCGTTCAACAAGCTATTCGGAAACCAGCCGGATGTCGTACGCCGGACGTTTGCACTACAGCTATCGGAGCAAGTATCTGCTGACTTTATCCAATCGCTGGGACGGGGCTTCGCAGTTGTACCGCAACTGGGCGTCTTTCCCTTCGGTGTCGGTGGCCTGGCGGGCCAGTGATGAAAAATTCATGGAAGGGGTCAAGACCTGGATTGAGGATTTGAAGGTTCGGTTCAGCTACGGGGTTACGGGGAATAATAACATTTCGCCGTACCAGAGCATTTCAGAAATGGTATCCAAAACGGCGGGGTCTAACTTGTCGCTGGGCGGTTCGAGTATTCTGCCCATCTACGTGCTGAAACAGGCTTTGGGCAACCCAGATCTTACCTGGGAAAAGTCGTATACTACCAACTTAGGTTTCGATTTCTCGCTTTTCAACGGCAGAATTGACCTGACGGCCGACCTGTACCGAACGCGGACGGATGGGGTTCTGTACAAACGCAATCTGCCTTCGACGGCGGGCGGCTTCGACGCGAAAAACCTGTACACGAAAGTGCTGAACATTGCCAAAACGCAGAACGAGGGCTTAGAACTGACTGCCTCTTTCCGTACGATGGCAAAGAAGGATTTTCAGTGGAATACCACCGTAACCTTTACAGCCGCCCGTGAGAAGCTGGTTAGTATTGATTTGGGAAACGCTCAGAGTGCCACTTCGCTCATCTCGGAAAACCTATTCGTTGGCTCGCCGCTTCGCACCTTTTACGATTACAAGAAAACGGGCATCTGGCAAACGGCGGACAGTGCTCAGGCTCGTCTGTACGGAGCTAAACCGGGCGATATTCGACTGCAAACCGTTCCGCGAGTTAATGCCAATGGCGAATCCGACAACGGAGTACATGCCTATTCCGCAGCCGATCGGATGATTGTGGGCAGTGCAAACCCCCGATGGCTGATGGGGATTCAGAATTCGTTTGCTTATAAAAACTTTGATCTGACCGTGTTCGTCAACATGCGTTTCGGCCATACGATCAATGCAACCGGACTGGGTTACTGGAATACGATTTCCCAGCCCGAAACCTACAACTACTGGACGCCCACGAATCCGACGAATGATTTTCCGCAACCGGGTTCGGCTTTTAGTAACACCTTTATTTCGGCCCTCAATTACGTGGACGGCTCGTACGTAAAAGTCAAAAACATTACCCTGGGCTATACCCTGCCCAAGCCCTTGCAGAATACGCTCGGCTTATCCCGGATGCGATTCTACGGTACGATCTATAATCCACTGATTTTCACGAGAAGTCCTTTGTTGAAAGGGTTTGATCCGGAATCGGGCGGCTCGGATTCCTTTCCGCTCTTCAAACAAATCATTCTGGGGGTGAACCTCTCCTTTTAAAAACCATTCGTATGCGAGTATATACACTGATTTTCGTAGCCATCTGGACACTCGCCTCCTGCCAGAAACTGGGCGAATACAACCCCGCCGGCTTACCCGTGGAAGGGGTACTGACGGACAAAGCGGGCCTGGAGGGAGCCATCAACGGCTGTTACACCGACCTGTACTTTTTTCACGGAAAAGTGGATCTGATCGGCCCTACCGAGGCGGGTACGGATAGCTGGGTGAACGTCGGTAACAATGACATCGGGCTTTTGCTGTACAACAACACCCTCAACACGACAACGGGTACCGTTCGGGTGATCTGGAACGGCCTGTATTCGCTGGTGAATTATTGTAACACAGCCATCAACTACTCGAAAAATGTAAAAGGTTATGCATCGCAGGCGGAGCTGGACGCCAAAATTGCCGAGGCGTACTTCATTCGGGCGTATGCCAATTTCAACCTTGTCGAGCAGTTTGGTAATGTAACCCTGTCAAAAACGTCGGCAGCCGAAGGTAGCGTAGAGCTAAGTCCGGTGCGGAATACGGAAGCAGAATTTTACGATTCCATTATTTCCGACCTGAAATTCGCCTGTGAACACTTACCCTATACGCAGTCCCTTCGCGGTCGGGTCAGCAAGAAGGCGGCGTACGGATTACTGGCAAAAGTGTACTTACAACGCACCCGTCTGGGCGAAAAAGAAACCTACGCCCGTCTGGCCCTGGAAACGGCCGAACAACTCATCAATAACACGGCAACGTTCCGTTGTGCCCTGTATCTGAGCGACGCCAGCCGCTCGGGTTTCAGCAAATTGTGGGACGGAGCCAATAACAAAACCAACACTGAGTCGCTTTTCCTCCAGGCCATTGATCCAACCTCAGGCCTGAACCCCGAGCAGTACAACCGGGGCCGTACGCGGCAGTACTACCTGCCGGAACTGGGTGGTCGGGGTGCTGAATGGGGTACCCGCGAAACCAGTGTCTTGTACGGACGGGCCAACTCCCGCTATTACAAGCCCAGCAAGTACCTGCTCACCAGCATTTTCGAGCCGCAGGAAAATACGCCCGATACGCGGTTCAGTGAGACGTTCACCTACAAGTTTTACGCCAACGCGAACAAAACGATCACCGCCGCGATGGCTACGGCTTACCGGAAAGATCCGTCCGTGGTTGGGAAAGTTATTCTGGGTACTACGGCCCCCTATACCAGTCCCTTCCTGCCCATTACGACGCAACTGGAAGAAGAAACCAATAGGACCAACGATCAGGGACTGGCCGTCTTTACGCCGAACTGGACGATCGATGAAGCCACCAAAAGTAAACTACCGTACCTGATAGCTGATCCGAGCGATCTCTTTGATCCCGTAACTGGCAATTACAAAACGACGGCTCAGATTCCGGCCAACTACCCGAACCTGATTAACATCTACCCGGCGATGCGGAAGTTTTCGAGCAAGCAATTTGCCTACACGAATCAGTACTGGATGGGTGACATTCCGATTATCCGTTTAGGCGACATTTATTTGGTTGCCGCTGAAGCCGCCCTGTACCTCAACCACCAGGCGAAAGCGACGGATTACGTCAACACCATTCGCAAACGGGCTGCCCTGACCAGTCGCGAAAGTGAAATCACGGTAACGCCCAGCCAGGTAACGCTGGATTTCCTGGTGAACGAACGGGCGCGCGAACTAACCGGCGAGCACTGGCGATGGTATGATTTGAAACGGATGGGCAAACTGACCAAACCGTACCTGCAATCCACGAATCCCATCGTGAGCGTTGATTTCAACGAATCCAGACATACCGTACGACCTATTCCGCAAAGTTTTCTGGATGCCATCAGTAACGCAGCGGATTACGGATCAAATGGATACTAAGAAAAAGGAGCTGGTAAGTACTAGCTCCTTTTTAGTTGAAAGAGTCGCGGCATGACCTGATCGGTATTTCGAAAGGCATCGGGGAGTTTTTAGGATCGGATTTCTTCTAGTTCAGAATCGATCGTTACCTATACTTTTCACTTAAAAACAATTCTATTTGTTCCCTCCCATTAAACCTTAGTACCTTCGAGCCATCATGTATCTATGATGATGAGGGGCAAATATCACTTGAATGAATGGGAGATACGTTTACGAAAGTATCTCAAACGCGTCAGCCGCAGTACGGGTGTACAAAAAATCAACCACTGGCTGATTGCACATAATCTATCCACGGCACCGTTGCGAGCGGCCCCTTTATGGATCGCTTCGGTTTTAGTCGGATTAATGGCGGTAGGGTACGAAAAAGTATTTGCTTTCGTCGAGCACACGGGTATGCACTGGTTCCAACACCATCCCTACCTGATCTTTCTAACGACGCCCCTTTGTTTTTGCGGAGCCTGGCTGCTCACCCACTATCTGGCTCCCACGGCTTCCGGCAGTGGCATTCCGCAACTCATGGCCGCCGTAGATCTGGCCGAAACGAAGGCTCACTGGAAAGTCGATAAATTACTCAGCATTCGCATTGCACTGGTAAAAGTGGCGAGTAATCTGGTCTTGCTCCTCGGCGGGGGTGCCACCGGACGGGAGGGCCCAACGCTTCAGATTGCCGGGTCCATTTTTGAAACCATTTACCGGCTTGTTCCCGAAACCTGGAATAAAGTGTCCCAACGGGTCATGATCGTGACGGGAGGAGCGGCTGGACTAGCGGCGGCGTTCAATACCCCGCTCGGCGGTATTGTGTACGTAGTCGAGGAACTGACGAAAGCTCATCTCGCCGTTTTCCGGACGGCTGTACTTAGCTCCGTGATCATTGCGGGTATAACGAGTCAGTTTTTGCTGGGTCCGTATCTGTTTCTGGGCTTTCCCAAAATCACTCGATTGCCCTTGGAATCCATCTGGCTGGTCATCGGCATTGCCTTTGTTACGGGATTGGCGGGCTCGGCCTTTACCAAATTATTACTGCTGATTTCTTCCCTGCGGAAACGTTTTCCGGGCCTGACCCGACAACTCGTATTCGTAACCGGACTGGGCCTTCTGTTTGCGACGATCGTTTTTTTCTCGGGTGTACAAGCCATGGGTTCAGGAAAAGAATTGATCAATCAGGCTTTGTTTGAAGGAACGGAACACATTGCGTGGTACGCTTTTCCGGTTCGATTTATGGGCAATGCCCTGTCGTTTTCGGCGGGTGGAGCGGCGGGTATTTTCGCTACGTCTTTGTCTTCCGGAGCGATGTTAAGTACACTGTTACTAGAATACGTCATTCCCGTTCAGGCTCAGCACCATAATTTACTCATTCTGGTGGGTATGATTGGTTTTCTGACGGGCGTAACGCGTACGCCCTTTACGTCGGCCATTCTGGTACTGGAGATGACGGACCGGCATTCGGCGATCTTTTATTTCCTGCTGGCGGGCATCATTGCCAATGTAGCGGCTAGTTTAATTCTGCGTCATTCGTTTTACGAAATCCGAAAAGAGGAATTTTTAAGCCAGCCCGCTTAAAAGACTTCTGAAGGATCGCTTGTTTATTGACTATAACTTATTATTCCCTTCAATCACACCCCTATTCAATCTTTTTAAAACTTTAAAGTGCCTAGTTCGTTATCAATATGCAATACGTTTGAGGCTTCTTTTTCCTGCATGAATAATGACCAGCGGCTAGACGCTTTTTCCGAGGATCGTTTAGACCCATCTTTAGCTTTACAGGCGGCT
This sequence comes from Siphonobacter sp., assembly GCF_048595215.1. Classification (NCBI taxonomy): domain Bacteria; kingdom Pseudomonadati; phylum Bacteroidota; class Cytophagia; order Cytophagales; family Cytophagaceae; genus Siphonobacter; species Siphonobacter sp. The sequence goes on along the minus strand of NZ_JBMDWJ010000201.1, from coordinate 11,060 downwards.
GGTCTGGGAGCCTGGCGAATCCTTCCGCTTACCCATTATTTGAGAATAGATCAGCTCGCTCGGACGCTACTAAACGTACCCGATGGTGCTGATTCTCTTCGTTTTCCGCAACTGCTTGAGCTCATTCATCCAGAGGATCAAGGAAAATTCACTAAAGCTTGGGAAAGATTGCTGGTAGCTCCAACGCAGATAGACGAGACCATCCGAATCATGCTTTCTCCCAATCAGGTAAGGAGCATTCGGTACTGGGGACAAAGTTATTTTTCTCCGGAAGGACAATTCATCGGCTCCACCGGTCTTTGTCAGGAAGTAAAAAATACCGCTAGTGATAAGGTTATACCCATCCGGGAAGTCGATCAATGGCTATCTCTTTTCTTTGAGCAGGCACCCCTGGGCATTGCCTTACTGGAAGGCCCTACCTACATTCTTCGTTTTGCCAATACGCCCTTTCAGCAGATCTGGAACCTGAGCGGTCCGGTAGAAGAAGTATTAAATCGGCCCGTGTTTGAAGCTTTCCCTGGCATCGCAGGACTAGGTTTGGAAGAATTACTGGAGCAGGTTAGAGCAACCCATCAGCCCGTGGGGGGCGAAGAGCAGCCCGCTTATTTCATCCGCAATGGCGTTTCAGAGCTAGCTTACGTCAATTTTGTTTACGCCCCTTTACTGAATACGTTAGGTCAGGAATATATTGTTGTAGTGGCTACGGACGTGACCGAAATGGTACTGGCCCGTCAGGAGATCGAAAGTCGCCGGAAAGAATCGCAGGTCATGGCCGAAGTACTGACCCGGAACAATGAACAATTGAGTCAGGCGAATATTCAACTGAGCCGTTCGAATGAACTACTCCAGAGTTTTGCGTACGTAGCCAGCCACGATTTACAGGAACCCTTACGTAAGATCCAGCAATTTGTCGATTTGTTGCGACCGCAACTGCCCGATGAAAACCAGGTAGCAGAGAATTATTTAAACCGGGTACAAGCCTCGGCTCGGCGAATGTCGGAGCTAATGCAGGCTTTACTGGAATTTTCACAGGTTCCTTCCAGAGTCAATAGCCCCAAGCCCGTATCCTTAGCCGAGGTACTGGAGGAGGTTGTTTTATTTCTGGAATTACCCCTGAAGGAATCCCAAGCTGAACTTTTGATCGAGCCCTTGCCCACGATTTGGGGACAAAAACAACTGCTGATCCGGCTTTTTCAAAACCTGTTGTCCAATGCGATTAAATTCAGTCGGGTGGATCGCTCCGGGGCCACCACTATTCCTCGCATTCAGCTCACCTCAACCCTAATCGATGCGGCTGATCTTTCCTTGAAAATCCATCCCGCTCAAAAGGCTCCTCAGTACATCCGCATTGATGTTATGGATAACGGCGTCGGCTTTGATCCCGAGTATTTACCCCGAATGTTTCAGATTTTTCAGCGTCTACACAGTAAAAGTGAATACAGTGGCAACGGCATTGGACTAGCCATTAGTGAAAAGATCGTAACCAGCATGGGGGGAGCCATTACGGCTTACAGTCAGCTGGGTAAGGGAGCTACCTTCCAGGTTTTCTTTCCTAACGTGCAAAAAGAAAACGAGGAGAAAAGACCAACAATGTAAGCATAGCATAGGTCTTCATTGCTTTTCGCATTTCCATTTTCTCAGTTGGATTGACCACCGATAGACATAAGCTAACGTTTACGAGAATTTAAGAAAACCTCCATTCAAGTTTTTTCGAACGGGCTGTATAAACTTTAGTAATCCATACATAACAAGGGCTAGCAAACGGTTTGCTAGCCCTTGTTATTCATTGTAAAACCTAATTCGAGTACAAGGCCTTAGGGAGTCGTTAATAACTGTATCATGGCAGCCAAGTAGAGCGGTGCTCCTTCGCGGTGGGTCGTAGTAGCCGTACCTAAGGGCAGAAAACCTACCGTAGCTCCTTTGGCCTGCATGGCTTGCAGGGCTATTTGTGTATTTAAGGCTGGAACAATATCATCCCCTGCGGAATGCATAAACAGTACCGGAGCTTGAGGTTTCCAATCGTAAACGTTGTTCGCTTGTAAGGCCTGAAGCAGCGGCTGATTCGTTTTATTTTTAATTCCCGTAATGAAGGATGGGCTGAACAGCTTCGTAGGGTTCAAATCCACATCCGCCGCCAGTGGGTTGCCTGCCGCTATGGCAGCCCCTACTTTAACCGCATTCCCCGTCGTAAGAAAATCAGTCAAGGGAGCATTGATGCTGTAAAGCTGATCATAGGTCAGCAGTACCCACATGTAATAGGCGGAAGCAAACACCGGTAAATCTTTATCCTGACTCACCACCCAATCCGCCGTTGCTACCATATCGTAAGCACCCGCGGCTGGGTAGCTAGCCAACACCGTAAACTCATTCGAAGCTTCCAAAGCCTGGTGTAAAGCCAGGGTGGCGTATCCGCCTTCGGAGTAGCCACCTAGACGTACGCCTTTCTGAAGTTTCATTCCCTGACTGGTAGCAAACTCACGAGCCGCCCGAAGCATATCCATCGTAGCCGAAGCCAGACTAGCTTTATGCTGGTAGGGATGTGGCAAGGCTTTGCTCTCGCCAAAACCCAGGTAATCAGCCATGACGACCATGTAGCCCTGCCCGAGCGAAGCCGCCAGCGTACCCGCCCCGTAGGCTTCCATATTACCAACGGGTTGGTACTGAGAGGGAGCTTCCTGCTGCGTAGTAATCGTACCGTGTTGGAAGCTGAGTACGCGAAGTTCGCCCGTGTAACCCGTAGGCACCAGGATCAGACCCGAGGCCAAAAGCGGTTTCTGATCAACACCGGGCGTTTGATACGTAACGCGATAGGCGGTTACGCCGTATTGCACAATCGGTGCCAAGACGGAAGCCCGCTGCTTGACTTCGTTGACGGGTACTTGAGCGATTGACTCGGCTTTCACCAAGTACTTAAACTCCGGTTCGGGGTTGTGATCTTTAATACAACTCGTTACCGTAAGGATCAACACAATAAGCAGAGCCGGAAGGGTCTGAAATCGGGCTTGGTTGTACCCGCGTGTAAAAGTGGTAAGCATAGAGGTTAATAGTTAAAAGAGGAGAATGCTGTGAAACGCGTACTGGAAAGGCGGAGACTCGAAAAGGTAAGCGTAGTCAGAAAAGGTAAGAAATAGTACTGCTTTCGTAGTAAAGCTTGAGCCAGCCAGTACTTTGGTTCCTGCACTAGCTACTACGTTTACTTAGCAGCGTTTTGTAAAGAAATACGATACTAATCGAATGCCCTAAAGTACTGAAAAACAATTGATATACTAAATATTTGATCTTATTTACAGCATTTGAAGTTGAAGAAAGCTTACTAATTTTTAACTTTCCACACCACATCTATCTGAACTATATGATTTTACTTACCCTACCGGTCATTCTTGGCCTGAGTATTGAAGTGTATTTTATCCTTTTCCTATTAGGGGTAATCAATTATTTCTTTTTCCGGTGGCTTTTTACGGCTATTATCAAGGTGGATAAAGTTACCCGCGAGGGAGTCACCTGGCTTCTTACTATTGCCGGTACGCCGATCCTTTACGTCGCTTTAGTTATTTTGTTTTTGAATGCCATCAGCTATACACCCAGTCTGGATTTTGAAGCTGGGCTTTGGGCGACCCAAAGCCATAAACGGTTTCAAATGGCCGAAGATCTGATTGACAGCGAGGTTTTAATGGGAAAAGATACGACTCAGGTTAAAGACCTGTTAGGCGACCCAGGCCATTACGGACGATGCATTTGGAAAAAAAATTCCGTCAATACCTGGACCTATTCGATGGGAGCGGGCGGCGGTGTCCTCGGTTTTTTGTCGCACGAGTTGGCTTTAAAGTTTGATCAGAATAAAGTGGTTCAGGCCGAACACCTTGAAATAAATGATTGAGTACAGAGCGTCTAAAGTAGAGAAGTTACGCTGAGGCGTTTTTGTACTCCATTATTCTAAGAAGCTACAGGTCGCAGAAAAAAGCAATCGAAAAGGCCGTTCAAAAAACTAAACTCTACCATATAGTCCCTTCCTTAAAATCAGCAATGTATGCTGTGGTTAAGGAAGGGACTTTTTATAGCGAAATAGTAGCTACTTTTTTAAACACCCATTGCTTAGCCTCAATGGGCTACTATCCTTCCTTTCACGTAACGATAATGCAGGCCATACTCACACTTTTAGTGGGCATCCGTACCTTTGCCGGGTAACCTCAACGATTGCCTATGAGATACGTGCTGTTTTTTTCCTGCTGGTTCGGGTGAGTATGGGTCAAACATCTCCTTCCGGATGGTCGAGCCGTCAACAAGGTACTACGCTTGAGATGAGTCCTCCGAACTTACCAACCAACCGGATATTTCTGTACTCCCTATACCGACCAGAAGCCAGTAAGACATCCACGCAAAGCTGGTTAAAGAATAAGGCGGAAACGGATCTTTCCACGCTGGGCAAGCAGGCTCGTCCCTTGCAGTACAATCATACCGGGCCCATTCAGAATTTTACGGGAGCGATCATGAATCAGGGTAAAGCTCAGGTGGTTACGTACATGGCAGCGGAACAAGACGGTCAGATTCACTGGGCTCGTATCATTACCGATGCCGATCCCAAATTCTTCAAACCTTACCTGACTGAAGCAATCAAGCACTTTACAACGGTTAGCAAAGTTTCTACGACTGCGTCAAAGAGTAAACCCGAAAAGAGGGCCCGTTACAAACGTCCAGAAACACCACTAACGGCACCGGGCAAGGGCCTTACGGAGGCTCAGATTCAGGGCATTTACATGCATTTGGAAACCGGTTTTGGGGTAGGCGGATTCGTTACGCAGAATTACGAAGCGTATTTGTTTCTAAAGGATGGCACCGTATACGAATACCCCGATGTACCTCCTTATGATCTGGATGTACCGGCTTCCCGGCAGATTGAACCGAAACGATGGGGCCGCTGGAAGAAGCAGGGTTCTCAACTACGAATCCAGGAAAGTGATGGCAAAACTAGTGATTGGGAGCACTGGCACGTGGCCGTAGCTGCTAAACCCGGCGAGAAACTCTCGGGTAGTTTTAAATCCATTAGCGGTGGCGGAAACGTAGCTTTGGGTGGTAGCTCCGTGGTAGTTTCCATGAAACGAATCACCTTTTTACCCAATGGCCAATTTCGGCTGGCGTCTACCGGTGGCGGATCCGATGCGAATGTTTCTGCCTACAGTAACAAAGACCTGGCCGGTACCTATCAACTCGATCAATACGTCATTACCTTAAAATTTAACAATGGTCAGGTAGAACGTCGCTTCTTTTACTTTTACCCAGATTCTAAAGATACTTTCGGCATGGGGGGCAGCGTATTTGTTTCAGTAGATCAGTAGTTGAACTAGCACGAAGGTCTGGCGTACGGGTGAGCGGCAACGTCAGACCTTCTTCATTACGACTAAGGCCATACCCGAGTAGTCACTTTACTCATTTGTTTTTGTACTATCGCCTAAGGTCCAAGTCATTACACCGCCCCAAGCAGCTGCAGCAAGGGTTCGACTATCCGGTGAAAAGTGAACTCGCCGTGGCGTGACACTTCCTAAGGGCAAGTCATAATCACGGTACGACTTCGTCTGAACATTCCAGACCCGTACTCCCCTGAAAGTCCCCGCGGCAATCCAGCGACCATCGGGCGAAAAACTTACCCGTCGTGGAGTTTCGTTTTTTAATTTAGTTGGATAATCGGTCGCCTGCCGCGTAGCCAGGTCCCAGATCCGCACCGCTCCCCAGACGCCGGCGGCAATGGATTTTCCATCCGGCGAATACGTAATTTCATGCGGGGTTTCATTGCTCAATTTTGCCTGTAACGTAGGTTGGGACGATTTTGAACACGAGATTAGACTAATGAAAAAGAATACGGATAGAGCAAGGAATGGTTTCATAGCAGAGGATTTTGTCGAACCCAGGAAAGCTAAGTATTTCCGTACATTTTCTCTATCCTACGCTTGGGTTCATCCGTTTAGGAATAACATTTTAACAATTTTTGAGTATTCGTCCCAGTGGGCCGATTGAGATTCCCCTATTACCCAGTCGTTTCCAGTCACTGCTTAGGTGGAGATTAAAAGGCTTGACTGCCGTTCTGCCTGTAACGTATTGCCTCCACGTATGAATACCTCAAACCAACCCCACTCTGTTCATCTTCCTGGTGCAGAGGAATGTCAGATCTTACTAGCATCCTTAGCTCAGACCTTTTGGGAAACCGATGCTGAGGGTAGCGTGCTTGCGGACTCGCCCAGTTGGCGGGGCTATACGGGTCAAACGTATAAAGAATGGTTACAGCAGGGCTGGACGGCCACCGTACATCCGGATGATCGGGTGGATGCCCTGCGTCAATGGCAAGAAGCTTTGCCCCAGCAAAAGCCGATAGATCTGGAATTCCGCCTGCAACGTCCCGAGGGAGGCTGGCGATGGACTAATATACGGGCCACCCCGATTTTTAATCCAGATCAAACCGTTAAAAAATGGCTGGGATTCTCGATTGACCTTAGCTCTAAAAAACAGGCCGAAGAAAAGCTTCTGGAGGTTCATCAAACGTACCAGTTACGGCTCGAACAACAAGTAAGTGAGCGAACCCAGGAACTGATTGAAAACCGGGAATTACTCCAAGCCACTCTGGATAGTACCCTAGAAATGATTCAAGTATTTAAATCCGTGCGTAACGAAGCGGGAGAAATTATTGATTTTATCTGGGTACTCAACAATAAGGCCAGTGAGCGACACTACGGCGATGTGATTGGTAAAAGTTTGCTGACTTTACAGCCGGGAGTAGAGCGAATTGGCATCTTTGATACCTTCAAGCGGGTTTGCGAAACGGGAATACCGGACCAATCCGAACGTCATTATGCCTACGAACAGTTTGACGGATGGTTCTATCAATCTACGGTTAAAGTAGATGACGGGGTAGCCACCACTACTACGGATACGACGGCCCGAAAAAAAGCTGAACTGGAATTAGCCACGACCAAAGAACATTTACAGACCATTCTCGACAGTTCCCTGTATATCATTCAAGCCTTTGAGGCCGTACGCGATCCGGATGGAAAAATTATTGATTTTGTCTGGATCATGAATAATCAGTTGGCAATCCAGCAAAATGGTGATGTAATCGGAAAAAGCCTGCTGGAAATAAACCCCGGTGTACGCGAAACCGGTTTGTTTGAAAAATTTGTTCAGGTAACCGAAACCGGTGTTTCCATCAATGATGAACAATACTATGATCGCGAACAGTTTAAGGACTGGTTTCATCTAACTTTGGTTAAAATGGGTGATGGTTTCGTCATGAATACCGATAACATCACCCAGCGAAAACAGGCGGAATTAGAAAATCTTCGGTTAAAAGATGAAATAGCTCAGCGGGCGGAATCGGCCTTACGCGTCAACGAAGAGCAATACCGCGTACTGATTCAAAACTTACCCGATTATGCGATTTTCCGTATTGACGCCAACGGTATCATAGTTGACTGGACAGAAGCCGCTCAGCAAGTACAAGGGTTTGAAGCCGAAGAAGTACTGGGCCAGCCCATTGACCTGTTTTATACGCCGGAAGAGCGGGCCGCTGGCAATTTGCAACAGGAGCTGGAAGAAGCTAGCCAGATTGGACATACTGAAAAAGAAACGCAGCGAATACGTAAAAATGGCGAACGCTTCTGGGTTAATGAAATCACCGTTGCCATTCGCAATGAGCAGGGTCAGCTACAGGGCTTTACTAAAATCAGTCGGGATATCACCTTACGTAAGCAGGAAGAAGCGGTTCGCCAGCAACTCGAAACCCGTACCCGACTGGCCGTTGAAGCCGCCGAGATGGCTACCTGGGAATGGCACTTACCGACGGACCAGGTATACTGGAACGACCAACACTATCACCTACTGGGGTTGGAGGTACAATCGGGAATTCAAGAATCTGAACTGTTTTTAAGTCATATTCACCCCGAAGACCAGGAATATATTACTTCCCAGCTCAATCAAACCATCAAGCAACGAGTACCTTACGATGAGCAGTTTCGAATCGTACGAGAGGACGGACAGGTGCGTTGGATGAGTGGCTACGGCAAGGTTACGGCCGAACACCATGGGGTCCCGGTACAGCTGAGCGGTGTGATGTTCGATATTACCGACCGCAAAGCAGCCGAAGAGTCCCTTCGCCAAGAAGCCCGCCGCAAAGATGAATTCCTAGCGATGCTGGCTCACGAATTACGTAATCCCATGTCTACCATCCGCAACGGTCTTCAGGTGCTTTCCTTAACCACTGCTAATGATCCCAAAGTCCAAAGTATTCTGGGAATGATGAATCGGCAAACGGATCATCTCGTACGGCAGGTCGATGATTTGCTGGATGTAAGCCGAATCAGTCAGGGCAAAATCGAATTGCGAAAAGAACGAGTGAATGTGGTAGAGCTGGTGAAACAAGCCGTTGATGCGGCTAATCCGCTGTATCAGTCCAAGCAACGTCGCTTACACGTGAGTCTTCCGGTCACGTCCCTCTTTATGGAAGGCGATGATACCCGTTTGATCCAAATGGTGACCAACCTTTTAACCAATGGCGTACGGTATACTCCGGCCGAAGGGCAAGTCTGGCTGAGTTTAGAACATCAAGGGCAGCAAGCCATTCTTCAGGTACGGGATAATGGCATTGGACTCACGCAGGAGCAGCAAGCGTCCATTTTTGATTTGTTTGTACAGGTAGATCATTCGCTGGCCCGCTCGCAAGGAGGCTTAGGGGTGGGACTAACCGTGGTTAAACGTTTAGTGGAAATGCACGGCGGTCGAGTTGAAGTTCAAAGTCCAGGTCTGGGTCTGGGTAGTACCTTTACGATTTATTTGCCTGCACTTGAAGTACAACATTCCAAGGAAATTACCCCGACTACGCACGAAGCCGTCACGCAGTATCGAATTCTAATCATCGATGATAATCCGGATGCTTGTTTGACCTTGCGTATGTATCTGGAGCTGAAGGGATACGAGGTACATACGGAGCACAGTGGCCATGCCGGAATTAACGCCGCTGAACGCGTTCGACCCGACGCCATTTTACTTGACATTGGTATGCCCGGTTTGGATGGGTACGAAACCTGTCGGCTCATTCGCCAACAATCCTGGGGTGAATCCATCCTACTCATTGCCTTAACCGGATACGGCCAGTTCGAGGATAAACAGCGTACGCAGGAAGCTGGTTTTGATGAGCATCTAGTCAAACCGGTCAAGCTCGAAACACTCCTGCAATTCATGGAGGATTGGATGAATCGGAAGCAAACCTAACCTCTGACGGAGAGGAGCTGTAGTAGGACACGTTAGACGCTCCTTCTTCCTGTGACAGATTTACGAAAACTATCCTTCACGCAGGAACTTCATTGATTCGTTTCTCCATCCCCTTATGAAAAGTCAAATCAACGAAGGAGGTCCCCAACCGCCATTAAGGTGCCTCAACCTGCGTAAAGAAGCAGAAGTAGTACGAGTACTCTTCTGCTGTACAAGTACACAACAAAGGTAACTAGCAGATTCTTAATACGTTTAGCAAAAAAGTAACCACTGTAAGACCCCTAAAATTAAGGCTACCACTCCCATCGACTTTCAGAATTAAAGCGTAAATGGGTACTTCGATTACCTGTATACTAGCTTTTTCTCGGCGGTTTATTCATCTACTCTGCCCAGTCTTTCTAAGTGCGGGAACTTACGAATCACGAAAATCATAAGCGTGACTGATCGGGATCAGCTCACCGCTAAAGTTCCGGCAGTTGCTTTGTCCCTTTCGTTCTTCACTAGTACCGGACATTCCCAGTTTATATTTTACCTTGTTTACGGATTGGCAGGGTTGGTGAGAGGACGATCATCTTCGACATGCACGCATTACCCATGAATAGTTCAGCACTTCCCGCAACAACTCAATCTATTTTTACTGAATTTTCGGTCGATCCGGAAAAAGGCCTTTCCCCGCAGGAAGCCCAGAAGCGGCGGGAAACATACGGCCCTAATGCGTTGGAAACGACTAAACAGGAAAGCCTGCTGACCTTGCTCCTTCGCCAGTTCACAAGTCTTATTGTTTATATTCTGGCTGCCGCCGCTATTCTATCCTTCCTTTTGGGAGATACGCTGGAGGGATACGCCATTGCGACCATTATTCTGATCAATGCGGGACTTGGCTTAACGTTGGAGTGGAATGCGGGAAAATCAATGCAGGCTCTGCGGTCCCTGGGGGATACCAAAGCTCGGGTATGGCGATCGGGTAAAATGCACGAGATTCCATCGCAGGAAATTACCCGAGGTGATCTCCTACTGATAGAAGCTGGCGATGTCATCGCTGCCGATGCGATTCTTTTTGAAATGAACCAGCTGGAAGTCAACGAGTCCATGCTGACGGGAGAATCACTACCCGTAGCCAAAAGTCTGCAAAGCAACAGTGACGAGGTAAACCATCCACCCAATCGGCTATACAAAGGCACCCTGGTTACGGCAGGTAATGGGCGTGCTGTGGTAACGGGCATTGGAGCCGAGACCGAATTAGGTAAAATCTCCAACCTGGTAGCGGAAGCCAAACGAACTGCCACCCCGTTGGAAGCCAAACTGGACGTACTGGCTAAACGGCTCATCTGGATTACCGGAGGGCTGGCTGTACTCTACCTGATCGTTGGATTACTCTACCAACGCCAGCCCCTGGAATTAATCGAAACGGCCGTGGCATTGGCCATTGCGGCTATCCCCGAGGGCATGTCGGTCGTGGCTACCATTGCTCTGGCTAACGGCATGTTACAACTCGCCCAAAAGAAAGTCATTGTCAAACGCTTATCTTCCGTAGAAACGCTGGGCAGTACAGGCGTGATTTTTACGGATAAAACCGGTACGCTAACCCAAAACCAGTTGACGGTTCATCAGCTACAGCTCGGCAGCTCGATGGATACCTACGATGACAGCGAAACAATCGACCTACCGAATACAGCCACAGATTTGTTACGGGTAAGTGTGCTTTGTAACAATGCTTCCGCTTCCGAGGATGAATCCATCGGTGATCCGTTGGAAATTGCCCTGCTTAACTTTGCCGAGCAACGGGGCTTGTCAAAAGAAGCGTTACA
>NZ_JBMDWJ010000200.1:0-2594 GCF_048595215.1 Siphonobacter sp. | reverse complement strand
ACTTTTATAATACTGAAGTACAGATGTTTCTGAACCTGAATGTGATTCAGCGGCAGAACCAACAGCTGAGTACGTACGCTCAACTACTAGAAAAGGAAAAGCAGCAACGGGAGGAAGAATTGGAGCAACGCAGTCGAGAGTTGACCAGCTATACGCTCCAGGAAGTGAAATACAGCCGTTTTCTGGAAGAAATCAGGCAACAGATTCAGCAGGACAGTTTACCTACGATACGCCGGATTCCCGGCCAGATTACCACGTATCTACACGGCGAGGATAAGTGGAGCTACTTCAAGGATGTGTTTGAAAATGTACATCCTCAGTTTTTTGAGCGGATTACGGATGAGTTTCCCTCACTCAGCTCCAACGACTTGCGGCTGATGGCTTTACTAAAAATGAATCTCAGTACGAAGGAAATTGCGGATATTCTGGGTATTTCGCCCCAAAGTGTCAATACCGCCCGGTATCGCCTCCGTAAACGACTCAATCTGAAACCGGAAGATGATCTGGAAAGCAGAATCCGAAATCTCTAAAGAAATCTCCTTTTCGAAAGCTTTCGCACGTATCGGAATGTACGGTGCATGGAATCCTAACGTGTCAGTTCCCACCGCCAAAGCAAACCCTCTTCGGGGTGGAGTACTTGGGTTTTCTTCTGGAAACCCACCTTGCCCAAGACTTTGGTCGAAGGATTTTCTTCATCAACCGTATGAGCGACAATAGTACGTACTTCCGGAAAGGTAAAGGCGTAATCGACTAAAGCATTAGCCGCTTCAGTAGCTAACCCACGGTCCCGATGACTAATTTTAATTTCATACCCGATTTCTACTTCGCCCTGATCGTTGGGCTGTCCCTTATACCCGCAACTGCCAATCAGGAGGTTCTCTGGACGATAAATGATCAAATGTGCCCCCCATTTTTCAAGCGAAGGATCTTTCTTGACCTGCTGATAGAATTCCGGAAAAGCATCCATATGCTCAGTCCAGCGACGCGGTACATTGGCTCCAATCACCTGGCTGAGCACATTATTACCAGCCAATACGGCTTCCCAAAGCGTTAGATCACAAGCTAGTAAACGAAGACGGGACGTTTCGATCATGAATCGCAGATAAATTCAGTTAGGAAATGAATATAGCCTAAAAAAGCGGAAAAGATACCTTTTCCGCTTTTTTAGGCTTATTAGAATGGTTACTCTTCAAAAGGTACAAAATCCCGGAAGGTTCGTTGCAGGCTCTTGTCCTGCTGCTCCTGGCTTTTGGGTTTATTGCGATCCTGCCAACCGGCATCCAATTCCAGGGCTAACAGGTCGTTTACTTTCATGGACGCTTCGAAATCATCAAGATCTTTGGCGAAAGTCTGTCCACTCTGCCCTCTACGAGCGGATTTGAGGTTGTACTTCCGGGCGAAAATGTCGCCCTTGGTCTGCAATTCGTTTCGCTTAACGATGATCTTATTGAGCTGATCCACCAGCGGACTAATGGAGCGACCAATCACTTCCGTCGCTTCCAGCGTACCTACCGTTGCGGTCGCCGTACCCCCTACGGTTGGGATGATTCGCCGAGCATTAACGGCTCCACCCCCATCACCATTAATGGTTAAGGGTACCACTGCTGTACCTGCCCCAATACCGGCATTCATTACCGAGCGATTTTTCTTACCGGTCTTTGCTCGCCTATACAGCTTACTGAGTTCGTCCTGCTTTTCGCTCAACTGAGCAATCAGCTCCCAAGCCCGAATCAGTGAAGTTCGGTACTGAATGTAGAGTTGCAGGTCCTTTTCACGCTCGTTGACGGCGTTTTCTACCGTTACGTGAATTCGCTTTTCATCCCGCTTCTGACTCTTGTCCATTACAAAGAAGGTCAGATTAAAGCCTAGCGTATCCAGCGGATCCTTAACGAAATCATAATCTGGTCGCCAGATAAATTCGTACTGCGTATTAGTATTTTTCTTGAGTGCTTCCTTGGGAATAGAACGGTTGTCGGATAGGAACGAAAATTCCTGAATATCCTGATCGCCATTGGGGTCGGTCAAATACAAGGCCAGGTTCAAGGTCGTGTTCTCCCGCAGTTTGATGGTACTAACGTTAGGAACCACGGAAACAACCGGGGGCAAATCCAACTGCGTAACATCGATCTTTAGACGTCCTTTCGTACGTGCTTTCGTGGGTTGATCCTCCACGAAAAACTCAACGTATAGCGGTGAAGTCTTGAGTTTGTTAAACTGGGTTTGCGAAGGCTTCCAGGTAAATTCTCCTTGAGCCGATAGCTTGGCTCCTTCGGGCAATTGATCCGTAATGGGAATGAATACAATCGGATCCTGATCCGGATCGCGTACTTCATTTGGATCAATCTGATACGTATTCTGTACGTTAAACTGTACGTAGAAAGGCTTCAGATCCCCAATGATGGGTGGTCGGTTCACGTGTAGCACCCGAAACTCGGCACTCCGACGTACCTGATCGCCCTTATCCGTACTGGCGGCAAAAAGTACGGTAAACGTTTTGCTCCCCTGAATCCGGTCTACGAGATCGTAGCTGGGCGTCCACTGGAAATTCCCGATTGAATCCAGTTGCATGCCTTCCTGGCGGCCTTCGACAATAC